>CAYURV010000006.1:0-17911 GCA_964447115.1 uncultured Candidatus Bathyarchaeia archaeon | reverse complement strand
TGAGACCCATTACCTAATCCAAGGCGATGGAGAAAAAAGCACCAAGGAAACTTACGCCGGGTTGAAGAGACTTTTAAAGCGACTGAATGTCGGTTGAACTTCAGCAGGGAAGAAATACTAACATTGTAGTTCTACTTACATGATAAAAGGAGCTTGAAAGGAATGTCTGGATCTGAATCCTTAGTGCCTTTCCTCAGGGAAGGCAGGAACATTGACCAGCCGACGATCATAGTTGACAGTAGGGAGGCAGCTGCTTCTCCCAAAATTCTTAAAGGCCTACAGGAGCAAGGAGCAACGGTTAAGGTAGAATATCTAGAGAAGGGAGATTATATAGTCTCTGATGAGTGCGCCTTCGAGAGGAAAACTGTTCAGGATTTTGTATACACGCTTACTCGACGCTACCTTTTTGATCAAATCTTTCTTCTGAAAGAAGCTTATCCCAAGCCATTCATCCTAATCGAGGGATACTTCCCCATAATCTACAGATTCAGCAGAATCAAACCCTCAGCAGTCTGGGGAGCAATGTTCGCTTTAGCAAAACAAGGGATAAACATGGTACAAACGATGAACTATAAGGAGACCGTTGACTTCCTATACACCTCAGCTAAGCAGGAACAGATCGTTGGGAAACGGGTTCCAGCTATCCACCCCGTGAAGAAGACTGAAACCTTGGCTGACGCACAGATATTCTTCTTAGCCAGCCTCCCAAACATCGGAAGGGAGAAAGCCCTAAGCATACTGAAGTCATATGAGACCCCGTTCAACTCGTTGGTCAACTTAGACCGTTGGCCAAAAGAGGTATACGGTCTAGGACCGAAGATCACAGAGAAAGTCGAAGAGGTCTTGCACACGCCCTATTCTGAAGCTGTTAATAGGTGAAGAAGTGATAGTCCGAAAGAAGATAGGTTAAGAAGCCGGAGGATTTTGTTCTAGCCTTTCACAACTGACAAGGGAACTAGTCGGGCGACGCTTGTAGCGATTCCTACGGCGTCACTGACTTTGGCAATCTGGTCGACGTCTTTGTAGGCTGGATCTGCTTCTTCTGCCAAGACCTCGCGGCTGGCAGATCTGACGACGATTCCGCGCTTTTCCAGCTCGCCTCTAATGTCTGTGCGCAGGTAACGATTTTTCGCAGCGTGGCGGCTCATCATTCTGCCTGCTCCATGGGCGGTTGAGCCGAAAGAGACCTCCATTGCTTTCGGTGCACCTACTAGTAGCCAAGAACCCGTACCCATTGAGCCTGGTATTAGTACGGGCTGCCCCATCGCTCGATAGTCTGGCGGAACAGCGACATGCCCGGGTGGGAAGGCTCTTGTTGCGCCTTTTCTGTGAATCCAAACTTTTGCGCGTTTGCCGTCGACATTGTGCTCTTCGATCTTAGCTATGTTATGGGCGACATCGTATATGAGGTCCAAGCCTATCTTTTCAGCTGGCATTTTGAAGATTCTTTCGAAGCTTTGGCGGACCCAATGAGTGATCATCTGGCGGTTCACAAAGGCGTAGTTCACCGCGCACGACATAGCCTTGAAGTAATCTTGCCCCTCGTCGCTTGTTCCCGGAGCGCAGGCCAACTCCCGGTCTGGTAGAAGTATCTTGTATTTATGGACTGCCCTTTCGACAACGCGTAGATAGTCTGAACAGATTTGGTGGCCATATCCACGTGAGCCACAATGGATCATGACGGTCACTTGGTTTTCGCTGTTTATGCCGAAGGCTTCAGCAACCTTGGTATTATAGATTTTCTCAACTTTCTGGACCTCAAGGAAGTGGTTTCCTGAGCCGAGCGTCCCAATCTGGTTCAACCCGCGGTTCTTAGCGTTGCTTGAAACCTTATCCGGGTCGGCGAGTTCCATATGTCCCTTCTCTTCGCAATGGTCGACGTCTTCTGGCAATCCAAATCCTTGCCCAACTACGCGGGGAACCCCCTCCATAACTATACGGTCAAGTTCATAAGCCGTTACATGCAGGTCTTTCCTGCGGCTGCCAAGCCCAGATGGAACATTCCCAAAGATTAGGCTGGTCAGCTCTCTCAATTTTGGACGTACATCCTTCTCTGAAAAGTTGGTTGTAAGAAGGCGGACGCCGCAATTTATGTCATAACCTACTCCTCCAGGGCTTATGACACCTTCTTCATAATCAGTGGCGGCAACGCCTCCTATTGGAAAGCCATAGCCTTCATGACCGTCTGGGAGGGTTATTGAATGCTTATAGATGCCGGGTAGATGTGCCACGTTTGCACATTGCATAAGGGTTCTATCGGTCCTCATCTTTGCGAGAAGATCATCATCAGCCAAGACTATGCCAGGAACCCGCATGCCAGATTTAAAGGTTCTGGGAATTCGCCAAGTGTATTTGTCGACTCTTTCAAGCGGCACACTCATCTCTCATCTCTCCGCCGTATGCTATACTGAACTTGGCGCCATATAAACTATTTTGGCATCCACACCAATAATTCTTTTATGCTTTTCCAAGCTTAGTAATTGTCAGTAGAAGTAATGGAAGAGCTTTCCATTTCAGTGATGAAAATGTTGGTTAGGATTCTACGAAGGCTAACCCTTGAAGAGGTAGAGACGCACATAAGAGAGCTTGAGCAGACATTCGGCATGTCCTTCGACGAGTTTGAAGAACGCCTAATCACCACAGAAAAGGATGAAGCGAAAACTATTGACGCGTATCTACGTTGGGCGATGTTGGTGCACGCTTACAGGGGATATTTAGAAAGTGGAGAACTCCACTGCGTGGTCGAGGAAGTTTATGATTTCAGCTCTGAGGGGCTTGAGGCTCTGACACCTAGACGATTAGAACTTCTTTACGCCTTGTCCAATCTCAGGGTTGAGTCTATAAACGACCTGGCGCGGAAGGTTCACAGGGACGTCAAGAACGTCCATCAAGACCTCCAGATCTTAAAGGAACTTGGTTTTGCAAACATGAGCCAGAAAAGAAGAGGGAAGATTATCCCGGAGGTTCTAGTTGAAGAAATCACTTTCATGATGCAATAGAACTCACGAAAACTTGCCATCCTAACGATCAAAAGGAAAGTATGTAATGATCGTGACTGTCCATTTTAAGGCTAAGAATTCCCTTTACAAACTGTTTTAAGTCCCTAGTTTGCTGTATATTCTAGGTGAGTTTTTTGCCTAAGATAGCCTTCATCGGGGCTGGAAGCGTGGTCTTCGCCAGCCGTCTGCTTACCGACATCTTCTACCATCCGGAGCTCAGGGGTTCCACGATCTCTCTTATGGACATCGACCAGGAACGGCTCGAGCTAATCGACAAGCTTGCTCGATTGATCGTGTCCAGACACGCACATAAGGCAAGAGTCAAGGCAATGTTGAACCGTAGAGAGGCGTTGAAAGACGCGGATTACGTGATCATCATGATCCAGGTCGGCGGCATAGAAGCCTTCGAACAGGACATCTACATACCGCTGAAATACGGCGTGAACCAAGAAGTGGGAGACACGCTAGGGCCTGGCGGTGTTTTCCGCGGGCTGAGGACCATCCCAGTTCTGTTGGACATATGCCTTGACATGGAAGAGCTATGTCCGGATGCGTTGTTGATAAACTATGCAAATCCTATGGCGATGAACTGTTGGGCCATGAACAAGGCGACAAAGATCAAGAATGTTGGGCTGTGTCACAGCGTCCAAGGGACAGCCATGCAGCTGGCAAGCTACATAAAAGTGCCCTACGAGGACGTCTCCTACTGGGTCGCAGGGATTAACCACCAAGCTTTCTTCCTAGAATACAAGTACAAGGGCAAAGACGCCTATCCCCTCATCTGGAAAGCCCTAGGAAAGAAAGAGGTCTACGACAGGGACAAGGTGCGTTTCGAGATGATGAAATACTTGGGCTATTTCATAACAGAATCCAGCCACCACCTAGGCGAGTATGTGCCGTACTTTCGAACGACAGAAGAGAGACGGAAAACCTACTGCGAACCGAGATGGTTCTATCTTCAGATATGTAAAGATGCTTGGAAGCCGCATTATGAGCACATCAAGAAACAGATTAAAGGCGAGGTGCCCATCGAGTTAAGCCGATCACACGAGTACGGCGTGGACATAATCTTCTCGCAGGAGACGGGTGGCCCCTGCAGCATAAACGGTAATGTCATGAACAAGGGGCTGATAACTAACCTTCCGCAAGGATGCTGTGTCGAGGTTCCGTGCCTAGTTAACAAAAAAGGGATTCAACCATGCCATGTAGGCGACCTGCCGTCTCAATGCGCGGCCCTGAACAGGACGAACATAAACGTTCAGGAACTCGCGGTTAAAGCTGCCTTGGAGAAGGATCGTACAGCAGCAATGCAGGCGGTGATGTTTGACCCGCTCACCTCAGCTTTGCTAACACCTAAAGAGATACAGGAAATGGTCGCTGAGATGGTTAAGGCTGAGGCAAAGTGGCTACCCTTTTGACCTAATGTTTCCTTGTCCCCACTACTAAGAAAACCCTCCGCAAATCTTGACGTTTTTGGGCGGCGTCCAAATACGTTTATACGCATTTGGCTCATAGTATTATCTAGGGTTAGATAGGCGGTTACAGATGTGGGATAGAGTAGCTAAGTGCCTAGAAGGTTACCCCGAACGGCTCGCGGTGGCCAAGATTCTCATAAAGGACGGCTTATGCGTCAAAGATGGAAAAATCTACTGCGATGAGATTATGATTCCCGCGTTAAGAGTAAGCCGCGCAGCAGGTGTGGACAGAAGAACTGTTACGCAAACAGTAAGGATGATCGAGAAAGACCCTGAACTACGTGTAATATTCGAAGGCATCAGACCAGCTGGAACCTCTCTGCGCGAGATTGCGAGATACTTGAACCTCGGCGTTGTGGAGATCACACCTATGGACGCCAAAACTCCCGGTATTCTGGCACGTTCAGCCTCACTCATCGCTGAGGAGAACATAAGCATACGGCAAGCCATAGTAGATGATCCGGAGCTCACGCCTGAACCAAAGTTGACGCTGATAGCTGAGAAGAAGATACCGGGCGAGCTCATCCCCCGACTTCTGAAGGTGAAAGGCGTCTCCAAGGTCTCAGTATACTAAGAGGAACGTGCAAAAGAGGATAATGGGTAGTGCTTGACCTTTTAGGACTTGCTACACTATCCTTCGTAGCAGCGTTTTCAGGGGCTGTTGTTCCAGGACCAGTCTTCGTAGTCGTCGTCTCCGAAGCGCTGAAAAAGGGCAAGAAGGCTGGACCACTAATTGTGCTGGGTCACTTTGCGATTGAAGCCATCATAATTCTGACTGTCTTCCTCGGCTTGGATGTATTGCTTGGATCAACCCAGGCAACTAGGTTGGTTAGCTACATAGGCGGCTCAATCCTCATCTTCATGGGCCTGTACCTGGCAAGGACCGTAAAGAACTTCAGAGCTAACACCTTTCCAAATTCTGAGACCAGTTACGTCTCCCGTGGCTTGGTTGTTGCTGGATTTCTGAGCAGCGGTTCAAACCCTCACTTCTTCCTTTGGTGGTTCACCACTGGCATCCCAGTCATGGCGCTTTCGCTGGCGTCCGCCGGAGCCTTTGGGTTCGCTGCATTTCTGATAGGACATGCTGCAGCAGACCTTTCATGGTTCAGTTTCGTAAGCTACTCAGTTGATAAGGGTAAGAGCTACCTGAACCAAAGGATGGTTCGCGCAATACTTCTCGGAAGCGCCCTCTTTCTTCTGGGCTTTGGCTTCCTCCTAATCTTCTTAGGTTAAACCTTATATGAAAGACTCACCGTTAATGGTTGAGAGCACGTGATAGCTATATATCGCGTTGGAGGTGGCCATCATGACAGGGTTCGAAGACAAAAGAATTCTGATCTTTTCTTATCTAGCGATGATGATGGCACTCTCCGTTTCACAGCTGTAGGCTGAGAGAGTTCCAGTTCTGAGCTTTCCTCGTTAACTATTATTAGTCAACTATGGGAGGTGAGGAAAAAAATGGTTCCAACAGGCATAAGGCTGTATAGAGATGAGGATTTCAGTCAAGTTGTTGAAATAGCCATAAGTACGCTTGGGGCATCCCGTTCGGAGGCTGAAGGATATCTATGTTGGGCTTCCAATGAGAGGGAGCGCAATGGTACCGCACAGATCTTCATTGCAGAGTCCGATGGAATGGTTGTAGGCTTCATGATACTTCAATGGGGGGCGACGACATGGAACAATACTGCAGAGATAGGCTGGATAGCTGTACTTCCGCAACATCAAAGGAAAAGCCTTGGCAGTGGTCTCATAAAGGAAATGGAGCAATATGCAAGAAAGAAAGGATTAAGGAAAGTGTATGTTGAGCCAAGTGTTGAAGCTGACACCGCATTACACTTCTACATCAAGAACGGGTACAAGCCAGAAGCCATGAGAAAAGACTGGTATAGAGAAGGAGAAGACAGTGTAATTCTTGGCAAGCATTTACCCAAGGCTTAGGCGATTTATGTTGACCTGTTCTAAGGATTTGCTGAACCTGTCGTTTAGACGATTCGAAGAAAGAGATGTAGAGGGGATCAGAAGAATCTATGAAGAGTTCTTTGAGGACCGTCCAGAACTTCGGTCAGAGGAAGGTTTCATCGTGGCTGAAATGGATGGAAAGATCGTCGGATTCTTCGTAGTCACGTCGCCCAATACTCCTGCATGGTGGGATAAAGTGAAGTCTTGGTGCGAGATTGTTGAGCTGCACGTTTACCATAAGCTTTGGAGAAGAGGCATTGGCACACAGCTAGTTCAGAAGGCATTGGAGTACGCCAGGTCAAAGGGCGCAGAAGCGGTATATGTTATGACAGGTGATGCCAATGTTCCCGCGAGAAGACTTTATGAGAAATGTGGATTCAGGGAATATGAACGGAAGATTCGATACAAAAAGACAATCCAGAACCTTTAGATTACATGCTAACTTACCAGGCTTTTCTCTGTAATCTCTATGGAAGATTATTCCTTTATGAAGACCGTTTCCTCTAGTCCTTTGAAATGTTCGTCGCCAGTGACAACTTTACCTTTGGTCACTCTTGCCGTACACAGGATTATTGAATCCGCGAGCCCCCAACCTCTCCTTTTCTTTCTCATCGCTAGATCGATTTCGCCAGCCTTAACCGCGATCTCGAAATCTAAGTTGACTATTGTTGTGGAGGCTCTTATGAACTCTAGCCGCTTTGATCTTCCTTCTTGAGTCTCATTCCCAAGATCAATCTGACTGAGTAGCTTTCTGCTGATTTCTGAAACGACTATTGTTGGGGTTGCTGACCATTCACTTTCTATGTACTGCCTCGCGACTTCTCCAGCACTAGAGGCTCTGAAGTACTCTATCCAGGCGTAGGCATCAACGACGTACTTATAGCTCATGAAATTCAGCCTCATCCTCACGGAGGAAAGGTTTCAGCTTCGGATTTGACCCAAACATCGAACTTGGAATCTTATTCCTCTCGGATATCAGCGTCCTTATGACTTCGTCATGGCTCCTTGCGCGCATCTCTTCCTTCAGCTTATTAAGCACTTGAAGTGTCCTTTCTGATACCTGAACCGTGGTTGGCATACATATCATTATACACAAAATTATAGTTATAGAATATAAACTTTCATATACTGCAAAACGCTTTTAGCAGAGAGGCTGCTTTATAGTTTCTGCTTTGAGTTTAGTTGGCGAAGTCCTTGTCGACTGGGCAAGAGAACGTTTTCGAAATGCTTGTTCGTCCCGTGCGTAAGTTGATAGAGGAAAAGGACTTCCAGTTCCCAACCGAACCACAGCAAAAAGTGATTCCAAAGATTCTTGAAGGAAAGAACGTTCTCCTCATATCGCCAACCGCAACTGGAAAAACTGAAGCAGCAATGCTCCCAATCCTCAGCATGCTCATTCAAAGCCCTAGGAAGGAGCCTGGGATCAAGGTTCTCTACATCACACCTCTCAGAGCCCTAAACCGTGACCTACTGGAACGGCTTGAATGGTGGTGCAATAACCTAGACGTGAAACTGGCGGTTAGACATGGCGACACCGATACTCGGGAAAGGACGAGGCAGGCAAGAAGCCCGCCCGACATGCTGATAACAACGCCTGAGACCCTTCAAGCCCTCCTATTTGGATATATCATAAGCCGCCACCTCCAAGCAGTCAGATGGGTCGTCATCGACGAGGTCCACGAGATGGCAGACAACAAACGGGGAAGCCAACTGGCACTAGCCCTTGAAAGGCTCCGCGAGATAACAGGCAAAGACTTTCAGATGATCGGCCTGTCTGCCACAATTGGCACTCCTGAGAAGGTTGCCCAGTTCCTCGTTGGCAATAATCGAACAGTTGAGATCGTGAGGGTGCCAGTTGCCAGGCTTATGAAACTTCATATAGTCTTTCCCAAGCCTGAATCGGAAGACTTCCCCTTGGCTTCAGCCCTCTTCACGCATCCTGAGGTCGCGGCGCGATTGCGCATCATCCGCAAGTTCATCGAGGAGCACAACTCGGTCCTTCTTTTCACAAACACGCGTACAATATCAGAAGTCTTGGCCAGCCGGTTTAAAGTGTGGGATATAAACTTCCCAGTCTCGATCCACCACGGATCATTGGCCAAGCCGTCTAGGGTGGCGGCTGAAAGAGGGTTGAAACAAGGCGACCTTCAAGGACTCATATGCACAAGCTCGCTTGAGCTGGGAATTGATGTCGGCAGAATTGATCTTGTAATCCAATATATGAGCCCTAGGCAGGTTACTCGCCTCATACAGCGGGTCGGAAGAAGCGGTCACAGGATTGGTCGCACAGCCAACGGGATCATTATAACAATGGATTCGGACGATACATTGGAGGCGCTAGTCATCGGTCGAAGAACCTATGGGGAAGAGCTGGAACCAGTTGACATACCCGAGAAACCATACGATGCGTTAGCCCATCAGATCGCTGGCCGCCTGATGAAAAGGAGACGCCTCTACTTTGAAGAGTTCCTCCAAATGTTTAGGAACGCCTACCCCTACCGAGACCTGACAATAGAAGACATCCAACGGGTCTCGGAGTACATGCACAGCCGATTCCCAAGGTTGGCATGGGTCTCTCCTGAGGACAAGTTGGTCATCAAACCCCGCAGAAGCCAACCTCTCTTCGAGTATTTCTTCGAGAACCTTTCGATGATCCCCGACGAGAAACACTACCTCGTCGTAGACCGCCAGACAGAAACAGCGATAGGCCTACTGGACGAGGCTTTCGTAGCCGAATATGGAAAGCCTGGCACCA
Organism: uncultured Candidatus Bathyarchaeia archaeon; assembly: GCA_964447115.1. Lineage (GTDB taxonomy): Archaea > Thermoproteota > Bathyarchaeia > Bathyarchaeales > DTEX01 > CAYRBK01. The sequence goes on along the minus strand of CAYURV010000006.1, from coordinate 8,723 downwards.
AATTCATCATACGCGGGAGCCCCTGGAAAATCCTGAACATTACCACAGATAAGATATACGTCAAGTCAGTCGACGACCCAACAGGCTCGATCCCAAGTTGGGTGGGCGAGGAAATTCCCGTCCCCTTCGAGGTGTCTCAAGAAGTTGGGTCAATCCGTGGCTTCGTCGAACAGAGAATGAAGAGCGGTGTGAAGCCAGATGAGATTGCCGAAGAATTGGCCCAGAAGTACCCCTCAGACTGGAAGACAATTCAATCCGCAATCTCCGAAACCGTCAGAAGCGCAGAGAAGGGTTACCTAGTGCCAACTGACAAACGGATAACCTTGGAAGGATGGGAGGATTTCGTCATCATCCAAGCCAACTTTGGTTCTTTGACAAACCGGGCTTTTGCTCAGCTTCTGGGTCACATAATCTCAGAGCGAACGGGAACTTCAGTCGCAGTTCAACATGACCCATACAGGATCTTCATCCAGACGATGGGCGGAGTGAATGCAGAAACCATCATGGGGATGATCCTTGGGCTGAAAGACGCGTCAGCCGAGTTTCTAGAAGAGACACTCACCAACGCATGCGTGAAGACCGGGATCTTCAAGAGGCGTATGATCCATGTGGCAAGGCGTTTCGGAGCTTTAAAGAAATGGGTCGACTTCGGCAGTGTGAGTCTCCGAAGTCTGGTTAAAAGCTTTGAAGGGACAATCATCTACGAAGAGGCCCTCAAGGAAGTCTTCAGCAAGGACCTTGACTTGAAGAACATGGTCGAGGTCTTCAGGAGAATAGGAAACGGCGAGATCGAAGTCGTAAAGGTTGAAACCATTGATGAGCCTACGCCGGTAGCCCAGGTTGGGATAGAAAGAGTCAGCATGAAGACTGATCTCATCCCTCCAGAAAAGATAAAACACATACTCATAGAGTCCGCAAAGGCAAGGCTGCTGGACGAGGCAAGGACCTTCATCTGCACAAACTGCTGGGACTACATTGAGATGCTCACCATGAAGGAACTGCCTGAGAAGCCAACCTGCCCGAAATGCGGCTCGCCTAAGCTTGGCCTACTTGGGGTAGAGGAGGAAAGAGCTTATCCTCTAAGCGAGAAGAAAGGCGAAAAAATGACTAAGTACGAACAGAAGCTCAGAAAAAGAGCTGAGGAAACAGCCAACTTGATCTTGAGATATGGGAAACCAGCAGCTGTCGCTCTTTCCGGAAGACGACTAAGATTAGGCGACGTGAAGGAGGTCCTCTCGAACGAAAGTAGCCTCTCTAATGAATTCTACGAGCTTGTGATCGAAGCTGAACGAAACGCCTTGAAAAGAAGGTTCTTGTAAAGGGGAAGGGGTAAGACAAAAATAGTGGTATAGCGATTAGAACTAAGAAACAAAGGCGGTATGGATGTTCATATCTCCGTATGTCGCCTCCCCAAATGCGGTGGCTAGGCGTCTGCTTACCTTGGCTGAGCTGAAACCCGGTGAGGTTCTCTATGACCTAGGAGCTGGTGAGGGAGGACCCATCATAATCGCCGCTCAAGAGTTCGGTGCGAGAGGCATCGGGATCGAATTGAGGGAAGACTTGGTGAAGCGGACTATGAAGAAGATTTATGACCTCGGTCTCCAGGATAGGGTGAAGATGGTCAACGAAGACCTCTTCAATGTCGACTTAGCCCAGGCAGATGTTGTCTATCTATATCTGACCACCAGCGCCAACGAGAAGGTCAGGCCAAAGTTGGAAGCCGAACTCAAAAAGGGAGCAAGAGTAATATCGCATGACTATGAGATAATCGGATGGAAAGCAGCTGCTATTGAACACTTCTGCGAAAACCCAGGTCTAGGATTCCCCAGACACACGCTCTACCTCTACAAGAGATGACCTCAGCCGAGGACCTCTTTTTCCCTACCAAGCCCTATCGGAGTATACTGAGTCATGTTTATTAGGCGGTCTCAAAAATTTCTATTTAGACCGGCCATCCAATTTCATGGATGATCGATGATGGCGCCTACTCCGTGGAGCTACGTGCACTCTTGGCGATGCACAGGCTGCGGAATCTGCTGCAGAGAGTTCGAAGTAGTTTTGAAACTTGACGAGTGGCTGAACCTCATTCGAACCTACGGGGTTGGCGTCACAAAAGCGGGCCTAAATAAGTTCTATCTGGAGAAAAGTTCAGATGGCTCCTGTATCTTTCTACGAATGTTCAATGGTGTGCATTTCTGTGGACTGCAGAATATGAAGCCCTTGTCCTGCAAGCTTTGGCCCTTCAAAATCCTAGACCAGCCTAGATACGGTAAATCCCAGCAGGCTCTGTATGACTATAGGGGGCGAAGGTTCTACATTTACATTGATCCACTTTGCCCAGAAATAAGGTGGGGGAAACCGCCTTCGAAGATGGTCGACAATGTCATCCCCGAATTCATAGACATCGCTTTGGGCTTGAGGGAGAAACAGTTTTACTCAACCTCATCAACACTTTACGACCTATATCCAAAACCGAGACGAGACTACAGGCTCATCTAGCAAGAAATCTTATATTAACAGACCGTTAACTCTTAGGTGCTGAATATCTAAGGCGAACGAGTAGCCTTGCTTGAAGAAAGAGGGCCGGTCGTCTAGCTTGGTTAGGACGTCTGCCTGACGCGCAGAAGGTCGCCAGTTCAAGTCTGGCCCGGCCCACCATGATCATGTACTGTTGCAAACCTATATAGGTCTGCGTAAGCAGCTTATATTAGTAGAAATAATGGGATACGTTAAGGTCAGAGCTAAACTGGGTGACGCCCAAAGGAAAACGACTAGAGAAGTCCAATTCATGGCCGACCCAGGAGCCTTCTATTCGACAGTGCCACCAACCCTAGCCAAGGAACTTGGGATTCAACCCTAAGTAAAGACGAGGTTGACACTTGCAGACAAGCGCATAGTTGAAGTCGATGTATCCCTTGCATACATTAGCGTACTGGACTGAGAAGGGATTTTCCCATAGTGCTCATGGACGCCCCTGAACCTCTACTCGGCGTTACAGTCTTTGAGGGATTGGGCCTAAGGGTAGACCCATCGACAGGGAACGTGGAACACTCCAGAGCATACGGACTGGCAATACTATGATAAGTTAGCTTCACAGTTGATGGGAGATGGAGTCCGATTCAAGTTGCGGTCTGAATACGCGAACCGCTTTGGCTTTCCAGTTTTACGATCCATTCCTTGGCATCTCCATGCGGGAACTCGTATGGGCTCCGAACTCCTTCACATAGTTGAAGGGATTTTCTGAAGGCTTCTAGTGCCTTTTCATTCTAAACCTCTGAAAAAAGGGAGCACCTTCTCTCCAAAGAATTCAATAAACTTATTCTGATCAGGACTTGTGCTCAAAAATTCCACTTCGGTAACTCCTAACTTCAGGTACCCCTCTATCTTTTCTATCGCTTCTTCTTCTGACGTAACTATGAAACGTTTCTTGATTATTTCTTCTCTTCCTATTGATTGGGCCATTTTCTCTGTTTCTCGTGGATCGTAAATATCTGCATTAAAGATTCCTGGCACCATTGTTGCATTCCAGAATCTACAACCCTCGACGGCTCTCTCAAAATCCTCGTCGTACGAAGTTATTATGTGTACTATTTTCTCAAGTGCATCAGGATTCCTGTTTGCGTCTCTAGCCCCCTTCTTGATCGCTGGAAGCAATTCACGCTCAAAGTTGTTTTCGATAGTCCGGCCACTGGTCAGCAATCCGTCGGCATATCTGCCTGCTATGTATGCTCCAGAAGGGCCATTTGCAGCCACGTATAGAGGTATTCTTGTTTTAGGTTTAGTGTATAGGTTTGCTTTCCGTAATCGATAAAATTCTCCGTTAAAGTCTAGGAAGTTATCTTTCCACAGCATTCTTATGATCTTTATAGACTCCACAAGTCTAGCTAACCTTTCTTTATAAGGCGGCCATCGTAAACCCAGGGGCGATTCATTCATGGCTTCACCCGTAGCTAGACAGAGAAATATCCTGTCGGGATACATGTAACCTAGTGTTGCGAATGCTTGGGCTACAAGCGCCGGATGATATCTTAGCAACGGAGGTGTAACTGACCCAAGTGAGACCTTTCTAGTTCTTTCTGCGGCAGCTGACAACCATACCCAAGCAAAACCTGAATTGGCATTCGTATGCGACCACGGATGGAAATGGTCGCTGGACCAGATAGTATCAAAATTGTACTTTTCTGCTTTCACCGCAAAGCTTAACAGACTATTAGGGTCATATTGCTCGTGTGCAGCATAGAAACCGAATCTGCAGACCACATGATCCCCCCATTATTCAAATTTTCTATTAGTATGGATTTAGTGATACCGCAAAATATTCTAATGGGTAAATATTTAAATTCGCGCCAAACGTGTTTCAGATGAGCCATTATGAATACAACTTTTTCATTTCATTTGAATCCTTCGGAAAATATATGGATAGTGGAATCAAATTGTTAAGCAATGATGCTACCATGATTGGTAATCCACATTTGTGAGGTTTGAGTCATGGGCGAGATGGTTGCGGCTAGATTACATGGAAAAGAGGACCTGAGAGTGGAGAAAACAGAGATTCCAGAAGTGAATTCTAATGAGATTCTAATGAAGGTTGAGTAATCTAACAACCATAGACTACTGAGGCTGCCCCTGTGGAAATTGTGACAAGTAATAAAAGAACTCTCAATTGGACGCTTGAGAACGAAACTGCTGATGAACTCCAGTGAAGTCCGGTGGGATTTAACCTACCGGAGGAAGAGAGCACGATGATCTCTATGGGAAACGCTCGATTAGGCATGTCCTGTCTACTTCACTGTAGGTGAGAAACTTGATGTAAAGAATTGGGAGCCTCCTTTCTAACACCGATCTTGTTTAGGCTGAAGCATTATTTAGATGCTTCATCTGTTCAGTGCTTAGTGTGACCTCGGTAGCACCCAGATTCTCCTCCAATTGCTCGATTGTGCTAGCGCCAATTAACGGTATCACAGGCGGATCACTTTGTGCCATCCAAGCATAGACAACTTGATTTACAGTGGCACCCACCTCCTCAGCAACAGCTTTAAGAGCAGCCAATCTTGCATCGGTGTCTGGACTGAGATATTGTTTCGGGAAAGATCTATCAGGACGGGTATATGCCCCGTTAAGTAAAGGTGAATATGCAAGCAATGTGATGCCCCTACTACGGCAATAGTCCAGTAAGTCCTCATTGGCTGCGATCTGTGGGTAGTCGAATCTTGCACCTGGGTTAGGTCGAACATAGGAGCAACGCTGTTGTATACAGCAATATTCGGCCCAACCATGCGTTCTGCTAATCCATTGTGCTTCTTCTAGCCGCCACACCAAGTAGTTACTTGCCCCAATATAGCGTACCTCGCCGGCCGTCACCAGTCTGTTAAAGGTCTCCATCGTCTCGGTCAAAGGTGTGTTCCGGTCGTCACAATGAGCATAGTAGAGGTCTATTGTGTCAACGCCAAGTCTATTGAGGCTTTTTTCCCGTTCTTTCATTATCTGATAGGCCTTTAGCCCACGATCCACGCCCAAGTATTCAAGCCCAACCTTTGTAGCGATGAACAACTCATCGCGGTTGTCACGCTCTTGCATCCATTCCCCCAACAAACTTTCACTTTCGCCGCCCACGTAGCCCGGCACCCACTCAGCGTACTTATTCGCGGTATCAAGAAACGTACCGCCAGCTTCAAAATATCTATCCAAGAGTTCGAATGAGGTTTTCTTGTCGGTGCGACTGCCGAAATTCATCGTCCCTAAACAGAACGCGCTAACCCTTGCGCCAGTGTCCCCAAGAGGTACGCTTCTCATCCTCATTTATCTGTGTACCTCCTCCTATTTTGTGTACAGACTGATAGTTGTTGCAAGAAAAAAATAAAAATGTTGTCACAAACCCAAACTATCTCGTAAGCACTTGGAGCCTTATTTCCTTCGGTATTACGACTCTTCCTGTTTCATCCATCTCTACAATTTTCGTCATGGATAACTTTCCTGCAACCAGACCAATAATTTCCACAATATGAAAGTTCCCATCCGGCGCAGTAACCCTCAAGTATATTCAGAACATGAGCCAGATTGATAGCTAACTTAAATCTTGTAAAAGAGTATATTGGGGCGTTCCGGCGAGGGGCTTCAAGGTCTTGAACATTAGAGAAAGGGCTATGGCGGTTTATCGTGGCGAGGAGCCTGACAGAATCCCTTGGCTAATATATGACGGTCTGTGTCCTAGGGGTTTCATGGATCGGCAGCTCCGGAACAGAGGTTTGGGCTTGAAGGTGTCAGCGCCCATACTTAGGGAGGAGATGCACCATGTTCGCGTCGAAACCAAGACTATTGGCAACATTGTCTACAGAACATACCATACACCCGTCGGAGATCTAACAGCAAAGGAAAGGATAGGTTTACGTGAAGGGGCAGGCAGCTCTTGGACTGTGGAACACCCTGTAAAGCATGTGTCAGACTTTGAGATTGCTGAATTTATGGCGGAGGATACAATTTATGTGCCAGATTACGAGCCATTCCAGAGGGCTGAACAGAACCTTGGCGACGATGGGATAGTCTTCGTTTGGGCTGGAAAGTCACCACTGCAGAAGATGCAGATTGAGCTCTTAGGGTACAGGGCTTTCGCCATAGCTCTTTACATGTATCCAAAAGAATTCGAAAGCCTTCAAAGAGTCTTAGAGAAGAAGGCGGACGAACGTTACCGGATAATTGCTGAGTCTCCAGCTGAGATAGTAAACGGGACAGACAACATAAACAGCGAGATAGTTAGCCCTAGACTCTTCGAGAAGTATTTGATCCCATTCTACGATAGGCAAGCCCAAATACTACACAAAGCAGGCAAGATTCTAGAAAACCATATGGACGGCAAGCTAAAGGGTCTAAGAGACTTGATTGCCAGAACGAACCTGGATGTGGTGGAAGCTTTCACCCCTCCGCCGATGGGAGACCTTCCCTTGGCAGAAGCTAGGCAAGCTTGGAGGGGAAAGATCATAAGCCTCAATTTCCCTGAATCTGTCTTCCTAGAGGGACTCGACACTGTTAGGAAGAATACATTAGAGATTCTGAATGAGGCAGCCCCGGGTGAAGACTTCATGATCACCGTCACGGAAGACATACCTGTCGAATGCCGCTGGTCAGGATTATTGGTAATCACTGACATATTACTAAAGCATGGAGTGTATCCATTATCTTAAGCAAGTGCAAGCACGAAGCAGAATCGACTTAGAGGAGGTAAATCCCGCTGCTGACACATAGGGAACGCTGCATTCGTAGCATACTGTTAGAGGAGCCTGACCGTATTCCGCTTTCCCTGAACATTCGTCCCGAGCCCTACGAACGGCTAAAAGCTACATTAGGCATCACAGAAAAGAAGGGCAGTAGCTACATTGAGGTCCTAGAGTTTCTGGGCGTAGATATAATGAGCGCTGGACTTAGCCTTAGAGGAGGATACCTCTCGGCTGATGCCGAGGTGAAAGAAGGCCCTTATGGACCCGCCTACACTATTGGCTTCAATAAGGGCTTTGAGGTTAGGAAAGACATATGGGGCATTCACAGCATATGGGCTCCCGAACATACCTATACATTTACCTATATCGCTCACCCTTTGAGTTCTATTAGCTTAGACGATTATCTTTGGCCAGAGGTAGACCAAACATCAGCTGAGTCAGTGAGAAGATTGCGGAAGGAGCATGCAGAATACTGCATCCGCGGCGGGGTCACCCACCTTTGGGAGATAGCGTGGCAACTGACAGGCTTTCCCGAGATCGTCAGGTTGATGTTCACAAAGCAGGGTATAGTTGAGCGTATCCTAGACGGTTTGCATAAGATAAGGATGGAGGAGGCACGGCTTCTCTGCGAAGGAGGCGTTGAAATAATTTATGATGGAGACGACGTAGGAATCCAGAAGGGCATGATGATGTCGCTTCAGATGTGGAGACGCTTCCTAAAACCCAGATATGCGGAACTGATAAACCTCTGCCACAGAGGAGGCGTCTTCTTCCACTTCCATAGCGACGGATGGATTGAACCCATAATACCAGACCTGATCGAGATAGGAGTAGACATCCTAAATCCAGTTCAGCCCGAATGCATGGATCCAGTTAAGATAAAAGAGTTGTACGGAGACAGGCTGTGCTTTGACGGAACAGTCGGAGTACAGAGCACGCTGCCCTTCGGGACGCCGGAAGACATAGCCAAGGAAGTAAAAGAACGTATATCTACAATTGGACCCACGGGCCTAATCCTTGGACCCACACATGCAATGCAGCCAGATGTGCCGGTAGAGAATATACTGGCTCTATATAAGACGGCACAGAAATATGGATGGAACACCAGACACATACGCTGAACCTATTTCATTAGCCTAGAAAGTTAAGACTCCCTTGATGTAGTCCGCAGGCTTTTCTGAGGCGGTCTTGAAAGCTTTCTCAGCCTCTTTGTAGGAGAACCTGTGGGTCATAAGCGGCTTCTGGTCAAATACGCCCTTGCTTAGAAGTTTCACAGCGTCATGGAAATCACTGTTGAAGTCTGCCGAAGATGACAGCGCGCGCACCCGTGCACATTCCGCACACTCTAGTCTGGACTAGGACCTCGCTTCTTGCAGGCTTGCCAACTTCTATTTCAACGGTCTTGGCAACGCCTTTTGGAAGAAATACGACTTCAGCCTTCATTCGGGTATCCTTCCTTCTTCAGGGCATGTTCAAGCGCTCTTAGGAGACGGGTAACGATTCCGCGGTTTG
>CAYURV010000005.1:0-20210 GCA_964447115.1 uncultured Candidatus Bathyarchaeia archaeon | reverse complement strand
TGTATGGAGACTGCTGTAAACCGGTTCTTATTGCCTTGGTTGGGAACGAGATCTCCCGACTCTGCTCTTCGAGCCAGGAATCGAAGACGGCCAAAATTGCCAATAGATGTTTTCACATGGCTAGTACACAGTAAGCGATCCAGATATTAGGCGTGGATAACTTATATGTGCGAATTGTCAATCACTAATTGGTAAACGGCTATTTGTGAGCCAAACAATAGGAGCTTGGGTTAGCCTCGTATGGTCGCAGAGAGGGTCAGAAAGGTTTCAAGTTTCATCCACAGAGAAAGAGAGTGGATAGTTTCTTTTCTGGCTATCGAAGCCGCTAACTTGGCGCTTATACTCACATTGATGAAGCCCGGTTACATCATAAACGCTGATCATCCTTGCCGGCTGTCTGAGGCTTGGTATGTGGCTGAAGTTTTGGTTCCGAGATATAACAGATTGATGGGGTGGGACCCTTTCCTCTTCGCAGGATTTCCTGTCTTGAAGTTAGGTCCTAGTTTCTTCGGGATTTTCCTAGTAGTCTCTGTTTATTACCTGACCTTGAGACTTTCCATTGTTTTAGCCTATAACATTGTGATCGCAGGGGTCTATCTGCTCTTTCCGGCATCGATCTACTTCTTCACTAGAAAGTTAGGGCTTGATTGGCATGCGGCTGCTGCAACATCTGTGTTTGCGTGTTTTACAGCCGGACCCTTTCCGAACTTTGTCTACTTTTCCCCTTTCACCAGTATCTTTGTAGTCGGGGTTTGGCCTTTTACGTTGGGTTTAACACTTGCCTTTATGGCAACAGCAAAGTTAATTGACTGCTTGGAAGCTAAGTCTATTAAAGATTTATTGTTGACCAGCATTCTGGCGAGTCTCGTTGCGCTCACGAATATTCTTACCGCCTTTATGCTTGGGGTTTTATGTCTTGCTTATATCGGGTCGAAGCTGATTCAAGCCCATTCGCTAAAAGGAGTCTTCGTGTTCTCCAAAAATCTGCTTCTCTCTGGTCTGATCGTGTTGATCGCTCTTGTTTTGGCGGCTTTCTGGGTCTTCCCCTTTGTTGCTAGTAGAGATTATTGGCTATTGCTTTATGTCGAGCCGCCTTATGAGCCAGAAAGAACGTGGGTGACCTTATACCCGTTTGTGATGCCTTTTGCTCCTCAGCTGTCGAGTGCGCCTGGTGGGTGGATTTTCCAATACTTCTATGACTACAGTTTCGTCACTATCTGGGCTCTCGGGATGATGGGTTTCATCTGGTCTTTGCGGAAATGGAAGTCAAAAATGCTAATGTTAGTAATCGCTCTTTTCTTCGGTCTGGTTTTTGCTAGAGGAAACTTCAGTCCGCCTGTGACTCAATGTTTGAGATTCCTAGACTTTGTAAAAGTCATATGGTTTTACTTTGCAGGATTCTTTGTCCACGAAGCATCTGGGTTCTTAGGCTCAAAGGTGGCAAAGTGGATAGCTCCAGAAGATGTTGCTTTCAAGAGGGTGGTTACAGTCAATTTCATGATCCTTATCGTAGCATTGGGGATCTGGCTCCCCTACCTAGACTTTTCCCGATATATAGGGTTGGTTCAGACTTCAGGATCAAATGAGCTAATGACATCTGTACATAAAGTCTATGATTGGCTATCCTTGAATGCCGTAGAGGGCTCAACCATATTTTTTGAGGACACAACATTCTGGGACAATAAAGTGGAGCCTTTCAATCCTCTATGGTTTGCCCACGCGTTCGGTGCGGCACCCATGTTCACGGGGCACCCGAACTACGGAGGTTTCTACGGCTTTTGGTACCGTCCATACAACGACGTATGGGGAGACCTTATCTGGGGAATATATGACGCCTCCTCAAACGAAGCCCACAGGAAGTTCGTCTTTTATAACATCAAATATGTTGTGGGGTTCTCAGAACCTCTGAGACAAATCCTGTCTGATTCAACCTTCTTCACTGAGAAGATAGGCAATCCTTTCTATGTTTATGAGGTCTTGGACTATACCCCTTCCTACGCCTTTGTGGATGGGGGTGATGGAAAAGCCATTGTCAAGGAGTTCTCAGCTGCAAAGGTCGTCATTGATGCGAAGGCTGCTGATGGGGACGCATCTCTGGTTCTCAGGGTAAGCGCGTTCCCAAACTGGAAGGCATATGTGAATGGAGAAGAGGTTCCCATACGCGAGTACTGGCCAAACTTCATGACCGTGAGCTTGCCAAATGGGGATTCAGAGATCATCTTTCAGTGGGAAGACACAATTCCCGACTTTCTGACCAGAACTGCGAGCATACTCTCTTGGGTCGCGGTCCTTGTGTTTTGCATATTCCTAAGCCTGAAGAAAGATAGTTTCGAAATAAAGATTAGGCGCCGAAAAGATTGTGTGGTAGAAACAAGCTAAGACTAGCTTGAAAGTAATAGGGAAAATATCAATCAAGCGGGGCAACAGCTACTAAGCTAAATGTTTCGAGGGAGTCGAAATCTTGTTGGTCTATTGTGTTCTGTGGTTCTATTACTATCCATGTGCCCTTGTCCAATTGTTCGCTAGTTAAATCCGGGTAACTCGAGTAACGATAACCCCCTAAGTCTTCAAGGTGTACAAGGACCATGCAGTGATACTTGCCTTCGGCGTTCTTGAAGATTCCAAAAGCCGAATCTATCCCGACTGCCTCGAAAAGAGCTGAGGCCAAGATAGAGAAGTCGTCGCAGTCTCCGGATTTGAATGCTAAAGTTTCAATAGGGGAGAGATAAACATTGCCAAGTTCATCTTCGTAATGGATGTTCTGTTGCATGAAACTCAATATCTTCTTGATTTTGTATGTCGGTGTATGGTAAGGTTGTATGCCTATAAGACCAATGACTTCCATAATTTTTCTCCTAGCAATCTCGTAGCTATGTTTTCCTGTTTTAACATAATACTTATTCTCAACTGTAGGCCAGCAGTTTCGTCCCAGAGCATGTAGAGCCAGTTTGGCGCAGAAGTCGGTTTCTATCTGGAGGTCTCCCCAATGCGATATTGTTAGGCCCTTTTCGTATCTTAAGAGGTCATAATAGGATTCTAGGGTGTTTCCTATCCCAAGAGCTACTTCAATATCGTAGTTTTCTCTAAGATTGATATAGGATTCTCTAAGAGAGCTTAAGTAGGATTCTATTACCATGATAGATTCTCTTTGACCCACATAGTCGCTTTGATTACCAATGTATTGCCCGGAAGAGTTGCCATTAACAAGAAGACTACTGTAGGATTCCTTAAGCATGCTGTACTCAGACTCTAAATCATCATAATCTTGCCCGAGTCCAGTGTATTGATTCTGAAGAGTAGTGTATTCTCTTTCCATTTTTATGTATGAGGATCGAATCTCATAGTATTTGTTCTGATATTCAACATATAAAATGCCTTCTACCCCAACGATTAGAGTCAGAAGGACAATCGCGATCTTGGTTTTCAAATGCTTCAATTCTGAAACCCCAAGTAGAATATAGAGACTGAGTTTAATATTAGCATATTGTTCTATAGAGACTCACTGCTTTTACAAGGCAGAACAAGGTATTGGACACAAGCAAGTCAACATGCGCGTACAGCGCAATCGAAAGACTACAATCGGATAAATACTGGCAAGGTGCCGATGAAATGAATAAATTTAAATGAAGCCTTTTAGATCAAAATAGTCTAGACTACCAAAGCCGGGGTAGCCTAGCCTGGTTTGGGCGCCAGACTCATAATCTGGAGAACTCCACAAACAAAGGGTCCAGACGTCGCGGGCTCGAATCCCGCCCCCGGCACCATGGATAAACCCTGACACGTTTCTTTTTCTCTTGTAAAACAGTCTGACATCTTCGATCCTTCAGATGAGCACGACCTTCTGAACGGCTCGTCTGGCTCATACATATGGTCAACGTTCCCACGTAAGCGTAATCAAAGCATATAGGAGAAGACATATAGATTCTGCTAGAGAAAGAATCTGTGAATAGGATAGTCGGAGGGTTTACGAATATGGCTCTGAATTCATCCGAGGAAGATTACAAGTATACTCAAGAAGTTGAGATTGAAGGACATCTCATTGACTCCTTGATTCTCACGCGAGTTTTAGACATCATAATGGATCATAAGGGCGACTTTGAAATCCTTGATTTCACGATGGGCAAAAGAAAGACTGACTACAGTCACGCGAGACTACTAGTCAAGGGGGAAACCCAAAGTCACCTAGACTACATCCTCCGGGAACTCTTCCGCGAAGGAGCTATGATTCCAGAAATCAACGAGGCAAAGCTAGTGCCAGCACCAGCGGATATGGTTCTTCCTGACGACTTCTACTCAACGACCAATCACCCCACATCAGTCTTCGTACGAGGAAGATGGGTAGATGTTGAAGGCTTGATGATGGATAAGCAGATAATCGTCGAACCAGACAAGGACCGTGCTTACTGTGTGCCAATAAGACTTGTCAAGAAAGGTGACCTTGTCGTCGTGGGGGAAATGGGGGTCAAGGTCAAACCCCCTGAGAGGCCAAGAGAAGGGACCGAAATCTTCGAGTTCATGAAAAGCAGAACATCATCGGAAAAGCCCTCAACATCCATCGTCAAAAGGATAGCGAAAGAGCTGGACAAAGCGAAGAAAAGCGGCAAGAAAATTGTCGTGGTTGCGGGTCCAGCTGTCGTCCATACTGGTGCTTCGCCTCACTTGGCTGAGATGATTCGCATGGGATATGTTGATGCGCTCCTTTCTGGAAATGCTCTAGCCGTCCACGACGTCGAATATGCCTTCTACGGAACCTCTCTTGGCATGAACCTTGAAACAGGATCTTCAACAAAAGGCAAAAGAAACCACATGGCCGTCATAAATGAAGTATCAAAAGCCGGATCGTTGAAGTCTTTGGTAGATAAAGGAATATTGAAGGAGGGAATATTCTACGAATGTATTGCCTGCGGGGTCCCATTTTCTCTGGCAGGTTCTATTCGAGACGATGGTCCAATACCAGACGTAGTCACCGACTCTGTAGAAGCCCAAAAAGAATATGCTAGGTTAGTCCAAGATGCAGATATAGTACTCATGTTGGCTAGCATGCTACATTCAATAGCTGTTGGCAACATATTACCCTCAAGCGTGAAGGTTGTATGTGTTGACATAAACCCGGCCGTTGCAACGAAGCTGAGTGATAGAGGAACAGCTCATGCAGTGGGCGTAATTACAGACGTGGGGACTTTCCTGCCTCTGCTGGTCGAAGAACTTAAACATTTAGAAGAAAGGGGGGTCTCCAAAGAACCCCCCGATAGGTTGAACATAAGTAAACCAAGACCGAGAAAAGGGAGCATATGAAAACAAGGTGACACGTGGTTGAAAAGGAAGCGTGTTATCATAATGGGCGCTGCAGGAAAAGACTTTCACAACTTCAATGTTTACTTCAGGAACCGTGTCGACTATGAGGTTGTCGCGTTTACAGCAGCTCAAATCCCTGGGATAGAGAAACGCATATATCCGCCAGAATTGGCTGGACCACACTATCCACATGGGATACTGATTTATCCCGAGTTGAAGTTGCCAGAGCTCATCAGGAAATACAATGTTGAACAAGTAGTCTTCGCATACAGCGATGTTACCCACGAATACGTCATGCACAGAGCCTCTATTGCCTTGGCAGCTGGCGCCGATTTCCGTCTAATGGGGCCATCTACGACCATGCTTGACGCTGGAGTTCCCGTAGTCTCAGTTTGTGCCGTAAGGACAGGTTCTGGCAAGAGCCAAACCTCACGCAGAGTATGTAACATCCTAAAGAACAGAGGCTACAAGGTTGTCGTCGTTCGACATCCGATGCCCTATGGCGATCTGACAAGACAGATATGCCAACGTTTTGCTACCCTCGAAGACCTCGACAAACACAAATGCACAATAGAAGAACGGGAAGACTATGAGCATCACATATTGAACGGGGCGATCGTCTACTCAGGCGTTGACTTTGAGAAGATCCTACGTGAGGCTGAGAAAGAAGCTGACATAATCGTTTGGGATGGAGGCAACAACGAAATACCTTTCTACAAGCCGGATATCCACATAGTGGTCGCTGACCCTCACAGACCCGGGCATGAACTGAAGTACCATCCAGGTGAGACAAACCTAAGAATGGCTGATGTGGTCGTCATAAACAAGGTCAATACTGCAGACATGAAAAGCATTGGAATTGTCACAGAAAACATAAAGGAAGCAAATCCCAACGCCATCATAATTAAAGCGGCCTCACTCATTAAAGTCGACAAACCGGAGCTAATCAGAGCCAAAAGAGTATTAGTAATCGAAGATGGCCCTACCACTACACACGGAGAAATGTCGTATGGAGCGGGAACCCTAGCAGCCAAAGAGTTTGGCGCAGGTGAGATTGTTGATCCAAGACCCTATGCTGTAGGGTCAATTGCAGAGGCATACCAAAAATACAAACACTTAGGACCCATAATTCCCGCACTCGGTTATGGACAACTTCAGATACAAGAACTCGAACGAACAATCAACGCGACACCTTGCGACGCCATAATAGTCGGAACTCCAATCGATTTAAGACCAGTGCTGAATCTTGATAAGCCAGCGGTACGAGTCAGATATGAACTTCAAGAGATAGGTTCACCGAATCTTGAAGAGATAATCAACAGAGAATTTCCTGGAAAATAATGCGCCTGTGCCTAGTGCTATCGGTCCTATGAATTCTGGTAATGTTTCACAGAAGACTGAAACCAGTTTCTAACGATACACCCATAGTCAACAGAAAGACTATCGGAGAGCATCAATTGCCTCTTTGCTGGAGCTGAGGATGTTTCTATGTTAACCTCTGATTGAATCGAATGTTTCTCCATAGCTAAAACTCTATTTTTTACATTCATAATGCAAATAAAGGTCATGGGTCTTAACCCTAAATAAATATTGAAGGGTTAGGCCCGTATGACTAGAAAACGATCAAGACTAGAGATGTATCTCGATGTATTGGAGACGATGGAGTCTGGTATCAACAAGCCTACAAACATTATGTACAAATGCAACCTTTCATGGGTACCTATGCAGGAAATCCTAAACTCAATGATTGAGAAGAACCTAGTCGCAGAGGTCGAGAAGGGAAGTAAGAAGACTTATGAGGTAACACAGCGGGGTAGGGACTTGCTTGGATACCTGCAAAACATGGTAGATGTGTTGGCGTCTCGAAGGCAGAAAGTGACTACTGTTAGGAGCGCACGTATGAAATCAACCTTTGTGACGCAGCTTGGGCGAGATGTCTTAGCTACTCCGCAAGCCGGCAAATCGGCCCAGACCGATGCTTCTTAGTTACCCACTAAGATCCGTCTCAGCATTCAGATAAGATGAAAGAAAGGTCTAAGTATCGCTGTAGGTGAGATTGGCGCTGATCTTTTGAAGACCCTACGAGCTTGGGTAAAAGACTAGACCTCGGCATGAGCCCTCTACTATTAACCGATGAGCCGGAAAAGAAAACTTTTTTGTGCAAACTGATGCATATTGGATAACAGTCCAAATGAGGCGAGTTAGAGTATGCTCTGCAGGAAGATAGTCTTCAAAAGGGCAAAGGAAGTGGCGATCGAAGAGACTGATGTTCCAAACCCGTCTTCAGGTCAGATTCTTGTGAAGTCGCTAGTCACGCTGATCAGCACGGGCACCGAACTAACCATGCTCAGCGGGGATTTCCCAAAAGGCTCAGTCTGGGATAGGATTACAAGGTATCCATTGACACCAGGGTACTCAAACTGTGGCGAGGTCAAAGATATAGGTAAGCGTGTTTCAGACCTGAAGGTCGGAGACCGCGTTGTGAGCGACGCCCCTCATGGGGAATACGCACTCGTCAAAGGAGACCTGGCCGTTAAGATTCCTGAAGGGATTTCCGACGAGGAAGCTACATTCTGGAACCTCTCTGCCACTGTTATGAATGGCGTGAGACTAGCCAACATTCGACTGGGAGAGAGCGTAGTAGTCGTAGGCGCCGGAATACTAGGTCAGCTGGCTTGCCAATATAGCAGGTTGTGCGGAGGATTTCCAGTCATGGTTGTGGATCTCTCGGAAAAGCGTTTAGAGATGGCGAAGAAGATGGGCGCCACTGCCACATTGCAGTCAGGTAAGGATGAAGTGCAGGATAGAATCTCGGTGCTCACGAAAGGTAGAGGCGCAGATGTGGTTTTCGAGGTGACGGGCAACCCGCAGGTCATACCTTGGGAACTAAGCCTAGTTAAGCAACAAGGAAGACTAATTTTGCTAAGCTCCCCAAGAGCGCCAACTTCGCTTGACTTTCATGACTACATGAACTGGCCAAGCAGAATCATTGTGGGAACACACGTCTCAAGCCATCCCGCCTTTGAGACTCCTTTCAACCCTTGGACTAGAAAAAGAAACACTGAACTTTTCTTTGATCTCGTATCATCCGGCGTGGTCAAAGTAAGAGATCTGATCACGCATCGCTACCAGTGGACGCGGGCCAAAGAGGTCTACAAAAAGCTAATGGATCCGATGGGAGAACGCCTCCAGGTCGTGGGAGTACTCTTAGACTTCAGGTAGGAGAAGAACTGCTGTAAGGGTATTCACCAAGGAAAGGCATACCGGGGTCATCAATTTAGTATGGGCTAAGATCGATTTTTTCCCAAGAGATGCTTGTTGAGGAATCTAGTTGCACCGTGGTGACTTCCATTTTTTCCAACGCTTTTCTCAAGTTGTAGATGCATGTTCCCACGTCGCCCTTATCGCAGATTATGGCGAACACCAAGTCATGCGTTCCATATGTCTTCCATAGAAACTTCACCTGAGGCTGCCTCTTCAGAAAGTCCACAGTCCTGTCCAAGTCTTTAGGGTTCACATTCACACCAAAGATGACAGCTGAAAAGTTGAGCTTCTCAAAGTTTGGAAAGGCCATAATCCTCCGTTTTATTATGCCCAACTTCTCCAATTTGTCGATTCTGCGGTAGATAGTGTTGCGGCTTGCGTTGCAGAGATTCGCTAACTCATCGTAGGAATATACGCCGTTGCATACGAAGTTCACAATCTTACGGTCAAGATCATCAACTTCCATCCTCATGTAATCACCTTGTACAATTGTATCAAGAATTGCATAAAAATGTTTTTCCAGTACCGTGGATTTGGCAAACTATAGTATCATTTCATAATGGTCACAAACTAGATTAATAGTTATTCAGAACGGTTTTGAACCAGTCTGTTGCCAGTTCCATTTGCTCAGACAATTGATGAGAACAACCGTATAAGATATAGCACGTTAAAAAAGAAGTTTGCGAAGTTGGCGCGATAGACCATGACAATAAGATCTTTGAAGCTGTGCTGGGAGCCACTGCAATACTTTATAATTCGGTTCAACATGGTTTGATCCGAGCTCAAGAGCGAGTACAGTTGTATTCTTTATCTAAACATGGTTTCTGACATGAAATCTGAAGGCATCAACGGCTCCTTAGGACCTTGCCATGGCATAGTCCAGCGTCCACCAATGAATTACTCCACAATTTTCTTACCAGATGGGCTCACCAAGTATTCTATGATGCGCGGCGGGTAACAGAAACGTTAATTTTCAACTTGGCTTTCAGTAATGATAGATTGGGAATAATATTGTTGAGAGAAGAAGAGATCCAAAGGTTAGAACAGATCTGGCTCGTCTTATCTGACCTTTTTCAGGACCTAAGCCGAAATAATATTAGTGTTAATGTGGCTTCAGATTTGAGAGATTGTAAGACTTTATTACACTTCATTCGGAGAAGCGTTACTGATCCTCCTAGAGAACCTTTGGTGATTGATGATTCTTTGCGAAATCTGCTCCAAATTCTTGGTAAAATAAGGTCGGGTCTAGTCTCAGGAGCTCTGAGGCTTGACGAAAACTACGTCAAGGAGTGGATGGAAAAAATCGATAAAGCTGAACGTGCCAAATTGGACTATGCAATGATCTACACATCGTCCGAATTTGTCACGGGTCTTCCTAAAGGACCTGAAGAGGGATGGACGAGACTATCTCTAAAAAAACCAGTAGCTGAAGAACGGGTGCAAGATGTCGCAGAGCAATTTGGTGTTATAATTGAATTCCAGGATGACTTCCACTTATCGATCAGCGGGCGGAGAGACTCAGTTAGAAAAGCAACAAGAGATGTCTACAAGTTGTCTCTTGAAGAGCCTTCTTTCTAGAGGAACATGTTGTCCACAAGAGCTTTACTTGGGCTTGTTCTTTAGAAAACTTACTGGTTGATCAATAACGGACTGTGCAATGGCCATCAGATGGCTGAAATGCTGAGTTCTTTCAGACTAGGCCTCACCTCTCGTATTGTCTTCTCGGCTTCTAATCTACTCACCCTTCTGTAGGTGGTTGTTTCCTCCCAATATGGTTCTTTGGCTAACTCGGCATACGAACACAACTTTCCAGAAAATGCAAAGCTATCTCCTTTTTGAGATCAATTAAGGCAATTTACGCCGTTATAACGCACATTTTGTATCTAAATGTTTATAAAAACGTGCTTTCATAATCATCAGATAAATACAAGAGTAGTATCTCCTTCTTTACAAGGGATAAAAGCAGACAATTCAGAGAGTTAGAATCCGCAGAGGTTACTGGATGAAAGAGCACTTAGCTAAGGAGTTGGGAGCGCGATATATTGATGAGTTGGATATGACGCTCACTGACTCCTTGGCTAAAGCTGGAGCGGATAAGATAAATCTTTGCATCCAATGCGGCACATGCTCCGCTAGTTGTCCTGTTGGAACAAGAACGGCTCTTCGAACGCGCCAAGTAATCAGAAGGGCGCAGCTAGGCTTTCGGGACGAAGTCTTCTCAAACAAGGGCCTTTGGCTATGCACTACATGCTCTACCTGTACACAACGTTGCCCCAGAGATGTAAATCCCATGGAGGTGCTTATTGGTGTACGTAGCCTTCTTGTTGAAGGAGGAAATGTTCCCACTACAGTAAGAGATGCCCTTGAAGGTGTTTTCAAGTATGGGAATCCTTGGGGGATAAGCCGAAGCAAGAGGAGCGAGTGGGCGAAGGATCTAAGAGTGAAGCAAGTTTCTGAGGGTGAGAAAGCGGGATTACTCTATTTCGTTGGATGTGAGGCATCCTATGATCCTCGTGCACAAGAAGTAGCTAGGGCATTGGCAAAGAACCTGAACGTATCAGGGACAGATTTTTCAATAATGGGAGAAAAAGAGAGCTGCTGCGGGAATGAGATATACGCACTTGGAGAGAAGGGATTATTTGGCATCCTAATGGAAGACAACTTAAGCCTTTTTGACCGGTATGGTGTAACTGAGATCATCACAACATCGCCCCACTGCTTTAATGCATTCAAAAACAGATACGGGAGCAAAGACCTTGCGGTCCAGCATTACACGCAGCATCTCGCAAACTTGATGGATAAAGGAGAGCTAAAACTCTCAAAGAAAGTGGAGAAAAAGGTAACTTTCCAAGATCCGTGCTATCTAGGCAAGCATAACAATGTGTATGATGAACCTAGAAGGGTGATTGAGAATATTCCAGGCGTAGAATTCTTGGAAATGCCGATGTCCAGAGGACGCAGCGTATGTTGCGAGGGTGGTGGAGGAAGAATGTGGGTTGACGTTCCCGGACAACGCGCAACCGAAAATCGCGTTAAGGAAGCTGTTAGCGTCGGAGCGGACATATTAGCCGTGGCTTGTCCCTTTTGTCTCCTAACATTTGAGGACGCCATCAAGACGACGGGCAATGAGAGCCTGATTCAAGCCATGGATATCAATGAGCTAGTTGCCAAAGCACTCTAATCCATCCGGGTGAAGGCAGAATGAAGACGATTGAGGCGGGACTAGTCATCGGAGGCGGTATAGCTGGAATTCAGTCTGCGCTTGACTTAGCAGATCAAGGGTACAAGGTGTATCTTGTAGAGAAAAATCCAAGTATAGGAGGGAAAATGGCGCAACTAGATAAGACTTTCCCAACGTTGGACTGTGCTGCATGCATCATGACGCCGAAAATGGTGGACGCTGGAAGACATCCAAACATTGTGCTTCTCGCGTACTCAGAGGTTCAAGACATTAAAAAAATTGGAGACATTTTTAAGGTTAAGATTACTCTCAAGCCTCGTTATGTGGACGAAACTAAATGTACAGGTTGCGGCGTATGTGCTCAGCACTGTCCCGTCGAAGCGCCCAACGAATTCGATGAAAGAGTTGGCGTTCGAAAGGCGATCTACGTTCCCTTTCCACAGGCGGTTCCGCTCATATACACAATTGACAAAGACAGTTGCATAGATTGCGGACTCTGTGAAAGAGTATGCCAGGCAAAGGCGATTGATCGTCAACAGCAACCGAAAGAGATTGAAGTTGAAGTTGGAGCTATAATAGTCTCTACAGGCTTTGAGGTTTTCGACGCTCGGGAAAAAGAGGAGTATGGCTACGGCATTTATCCAAACGTAATAACTGGGCTGACTTTAGAAAGGCTATTGAGCGCGTCCGGACCAACTGGAGGACACATTGTAAGACCTTCTGATGGCAAAATCCCGCAGAGAGTGTCATTCGTGCAGTGTGTGGGCTCGAGGGACGAGAAGTCCGGCAACTCCTATTGCTCAAGGGTGTGCTGCATGTACGCTATGAAAGAAGCGATCCTTCTGAAAGAACATGTTCCCGGGATAGATGAAACCATTTTTTACATGGATATCCGAGCTTACGGCAAAGGCTTTGAAGAATTTTATCAAAGGGCTAAACAAGAATTCGGCATAAAATACATTAGGGGACGAGTTGCCGAAATCATTGAAGATACTCGCACGCAGAATCTCTTCTTGACCGTAGAAAACACTGAGACAGGCGAAATCTTGGAGCAGGAGGCAGATATAGTTGTCTTGTCCGCTGGTCTAGTTTCACCCAGAAAGAACGACTTGGCAAAAATATTGCCTATACCAGTCGGCGATGATGGATTCTTCGTCTCTTCTCATCCAAAGTTGGACCCCGTTACAACGAAAATGGAGGGTATATTCATTGCTGGAACGGCTGAAGGCCCAAAAGACATCCCAGACGCCGTGACTCAAGCAAGCGCAGCTGCAATGAAGGCTTCAAATCTCCTAAAATAGTGATGAGGTGGAAGATGGTGACATCTCGACTGCAAGAGAAAGAGAATCCAAGAATTGGCGTATATGTCTGCCACTGCGGCACTAACATAGCAGGCGTTGTGGATGTCGATGACGTCACCAGATACGTGAAAGACCTGCCAGATGTTGTGGTGGCAAAAAACTATCTTTATATGTGCTCCGCTCCAGCACAGGACATGGTTAAACAGGATATCAAGGAACATAAACTCAACCGCGTCGTAGTCGCATCATGTTCGCCACGCATGCACGAACCCACCTTTAGAAAAGTATGTGAAGAAGCTGGGCTTAACCCATATCTCTTTGAGATGGCCAACATCCGAGAACAATGTTCATGGGCTCATTCACGTGAACCGGAAAAGGCCACACAGAAGGCGAAAGATCTAATTAGGATGTCAGTTGCTAGAGCAAGACTTCTGGAAACCCTCCAGATAAAAGAGCTAAGCGTGACAATAAGAGCCCTAGTGATCGGGGCAGGAATCTCTGGTCTAGCAGCGGCTTTGGACTTGGCCCAGAGGGGCTTCGAAGTTTATCTCGTCGAAAAAGCCCCCAGTATTGGAGGAAGAATGGCTCAATTAGGAGAATTGTACCCAACAGGCGAGTATGGACTGGATCTTCTAAAGCCAGTAATGGACATCGTTGCATCTCACCCCAAAATCAAGTTATACACTAATTCGGAAATAGAGGCCGTCGAGGGTTCCATAGGGAACTTCAAAGTCGAATTTGTCGTGAAGCCGAGGTATATTACTCAAGACTGCGACGCTTGTGGTGAATGCGAAAAAGTATGCCCGATCGAAGTCTCAGATGAGTTCAATTACGGACTGAGTAAAAGAAAGGCGATATACCTTCATTTTACAGATGCTGTACCTCCAATTTATTCTATTGACGACAAAAGCTGCGACAAATGTGGAAAATGTATAGAAGCCTGTAAGAGAAGAGCAATTGATCTTGAAGAGAAGCCGATGAGGATTGGGGTCGAGGTAGGGGTCATCATCGTGGCGACAGGTCACGATCTGTATGACCCCCCCGAAGGTGAGTTTGGCTATGGAACGTATAAAAACGTGATAACACTCCCTCAACTTGAGAGATTGTTAGATGAGAACGGACCAACAAATGGTCACCTCCTGTTTAATGGCACCACACTCAAGAGCGTCGTACTCATCTCTTGTGTGGGGTCAAGACAAGAACCTGGGACTTACCAACCTATCAAAGAGGGCCAGCAACTTAACAGATACTGCTCTCGTGTATGTTGTACGGCTGCTCTTAAGAATGCTTTAGCGATAAAGAAGAGGTACCCGGATGTAAGAGTCTTCTATCTATACCGAGACGTACGAACTTTCGGAAGGGGGCATGAAGACTATCATAAGAAGGCCAACGAATCTCAGGTTCTGTTTATGAAATATAGACCAGAAGAGCCGCCGTCAGTGTCAAGTGGCCCAAAAGGTCTTGTCGTTAATGTCCGAGACGTACTAACCGAAAATGAATTACTATCCATACCTGCGGATTTAGTGGTCTTGAATGTTGGCATGGTTCCACGAGCAGATGCGTCTGACATACAAACTAAACTGAAGATAGCCAGAAGCGTTGATGGATTCTTCCAGGAGGCTCATGCGAAGCTTAGACCGTTGGACACACCTTTGGATGGGATCTACTTAGCTGGCACAGCACAAGGTCCAAAGGACATCACAGATAGCTCAGCCATGGGAAGCGCGGCAGCCGCGAAGGCAGCTATTCCATTGGCGAGGGGCAAGGTTGAAGTGGAGCCTATCGTTGCTGTGGTGAATGAAGACCTTTGTAAAGGTTGTGGCAGGTGCGAAGAGGTCTGTGAGTACGATGCCATCAAAGTAGAGGAAGTTCAGCCCTTCGTTAAGGTGCCCACTCTAACCGCCAAAGTAACTGAGGCACAGTGCAAGGGTTGCGGCTCATGCGTAGTTGCTTGTCCCATTGGGGCAATTGCTATGAAACACTTCACCAGCAAGCAAATTCAAGCTATGATAACAGCAGCCATCGGGGGTTAACTAGTGGAGACCGAGCCGAAAATCGTGGCTTTTCTGTGCAATTGGTGTAGCTACGCTGGAGCAGACCTTGCTGGCACGAGCAGAATTAGCTATCCACCCAATGTTAGACCTATACGAGTGATGTGCTCCGGAAGAGTGGACCCAGCATTTGTTATTGGTGCCTTAGAAACAGGAGCAGACGGTGTATTAGTTACTGGTTGCCACCCGGGTGATTGCCATTATGTGAGTGGAAACCTTAAAGCTGAAAGTAGGATGAAGACTACGAAGGAACTCCTAGCGTTGCTCGGTCTTGGCCCCGAAAGACTGCGTTTAGAATGGGTGTCAACGTCGGAAGGAGCCAGATTCGCACAAGTCGTGACCGATTTTACAGATGATTTGCGTAAGACAGAGCCTAATCCACTAAGAGCTGGGTCTAATACGCGGGCTTCTGTAACAATGAAAGACGTAGTTTTTGATGGGCTCAGAAACACAAATGTTCAATATTGCCTTGAGTGCGGTAAGTGCTCTGGTAGTTGCCCAATATCGAAGGTCAACGACTCATACTCGCCCAGGCGTATGGTTGAAAGGTTCTTGTTGGGGTTCAGGGGTAGGGTACTTTCAAGCACAGATCTTTGGAGTTGTCTAACATGCTTCACCTGTGCCGAGAGATGCCCATCAGATGTTCGGTACCCAGATTTTATCAAGATATGTAGGAGCGTAGCGTCTAGAGAAGTAATGGAAGAGCTTTGTGCCCATAAAGGAATAACCATGGCGTTATCAAGAATCATGACAAACCCCGGTCTCAGGCAACAACGAATGGGATGGCTTCCAGAAGGAGCCAAAATATCCCAAAAGGGCAAGTTACTTTACTTTGTCGGCTGCCTCCCATACTTCGATGTAGTTTTCGAAGACTTTAAACTAGATCTCTTAAAGATCCCGCAAAATGTCGTCAAAGTGCTTAACAAAGTCGGTATAAAACCAGTGGTATTAAGCAATGAGAAGTGTTGCGGTCATGATCTGTTGTGGACAGGTGATCAAGAGAATTTCGAAAGATTGGCGAAAATGAATTTGGCCGAAATCAAAAAAGCCGGAGCAACTCAAGTGGTTACAGCCTGCCCCGAATGTTATAGAACCCTCAAGAAGGATTATCCCGAATTAACCGGCAATCAAGGCTTTGAGGTTCTACATATTTCAGAGCTCCTGTGTGGATTGATGGATAAGGGAAAGATCGAATACAATTCGAGTCTACAGAGAAAGGTAGTTTATCAGGATCCATGCAGACTTGGTAGGCATATGGGTGTGTATGAGCCTCCGAGAAAGGTTATAGCTGATATCCCCGGTATAGATCTAGTGGAAATGGGGAGAAATCGGGAGAATGCTGTTTGTTGTGGGGTAAACGCTTGGTTGTCCTGTAACAAGTACTCAAAAGCCGTGCAAATTGAAAGGTTGATGGAGGCAAAGGCTACTGGAGCTGATTTATTAGTTACAGCGTGTCCAAAGTGCCAGATTCATTGGAAGTGCGTTACCAGTGAGAAACTGCCAGTTGATCCTAAAGAGGTAACAATGGAGATGCGCGACCTAACCGTGCTAGTGGCGGAGGCGATGCGTTTAACGTGAAAGGTGAACACCATGAAAGCTGACAACTCAATACTGGTTATTGGTGGCGGGATCGCTGGGATGCAGGCGAGTTTGGATCTAGCCAGCCGTGGGCTAAAGGTTTTCCTAGTTGAAAGAAGCCCGAGCATTGGTGGAAGAATGTCGCAGTTGGACAAGACGTTCCCAACAATGGATTGTTCTATATGCATTCTGGCGCCGAAAATGATCGACTGCCTCCGTAATCCCAACATAACATTACTTACTTATTCTGAAGTGCAAGAAGTCAGCGGGTCAGCTGGGAATTTCATAGTGAAGGTTCTTAAGAAGCCAAGATTTATCAAAGAGGAAAGATGCACAGGCTGTGGCGTTTGTGCTCAGCATTGTCCAGTTGAGGTTGCTAGCGAGTTCGATATGGGTATCGGCATTCGTAGAGCGATCTATGTCCCGTTACCCCAGGCTGTCCCACTTAAGTATACTATCGACGAAGAACACTGCCTAAAATGTGGGCTATGCCAAAAGATGTGCGGAACAGAAGCAGTCGACTTTGATCAAAAGCCCGAAACCATCATTCTTAATGTTGGAGCCATACTTGTAGCAACAGGTTTCGAATTGTTTGACGCCCGAACAAAGAGCGAGTACGGTTACGGAAGATTCCAGAATGTTCTTATAAGCTTAGAGTTCGAGAGGTTACTCTCCGCTTCAGGGCCAACTGGAGGGCACCTACTGAGGTTGTCAGATGGGCGCATTCCCAGAAGGATCGCGTTCATTCAATGTGTCGGCTCCAGAAGTCTAAAGGGTGGGCTCTCCTTCTGCTCCAGCGCTTGCTGTATGTATGCCACAAAGGAAGCAATATTGATTAGAGAGCACGAGCCGGAATGCGAGGTTTACATTTTCTATAATGACCTCAAAGTCTTTGGGAAAGGCTACCAGGACTTCGTCACTAGGGCGCAAAGTCATTGGGGAGTAAATTACGTCAGAGCCCTTCCAGGGGAAGTGATGGAAGATTCGAAGACGGGCGACGTTACCCTTTGGTACGAAGACACCGAAGAAAACATGACAAAGAGCATTAAAGTGGACATAGTCGTGCTTTGCCCTGCTCTGATTCCGCGGGCAACTAATAAGGAATTGGGTACCATCCTAGGACTGGAACTGGATGAATATGGTTTCTTCAAGCCTAAAGATTACCTTTTCGCTCCCGTCGATACTAATGTTCCGGGAGTTTTCATATGCGGATATTGCCAAAGCCCAAAAGATATTCCTGAGTCAGTGGCGCAAGCAAGTGCAGCAGCAGCTAGAGCTGCAGAGGTGATTGCGCTGTCGGTCAATAAGGAGGCATATTAAAACGGGACACGTTGACAGGGAGGTTCCAAGAATCGGTGTGTTTGTCTGTCACTGCGGCATCAACATAGGCGGCGTAGTCAACGTTCCTGAGGTAGTAAAATACGCTATGACGTTGCCAAACGTCGTCTACTCCGAGGACAACCTCTATACATGCTCCTCTGAAGGGCTCAGTAAAATCAAGGAAGGCATAGAAAAACACAATATTAACAGGGTTGTCGTCGCTTCCTGTACGCCTAGAACGCACGAGCCGCTATTCCGGGCCACCTGTGAGGAGGCAGGTCTAAACAAGTATCTATTCGAAATGGCCAACATTCGCGAACATTGCTCTTGGTCTCACATGGACGAGCCATACAAGGCTACGGAAAAAGCAAAGGACATTGTAAGGATGGCCGTGGTTAAAGCTCGTCTACTTGAGCCTCAGGAAGAGCCAGAAATAGAGGTAGTACCCTCCACTCTGGTTATTGGCGGTGGCATCTCAGGGATGACCGCTGCTCTATCCCTCGCTGACCAAGGGTTCCAGGTCTACTTGGTTGAGAAGGAGCCAGAATTAGGTGGGACGGTTCGACATCTGCATAAGCTGTACCCAACAATGGTGGATGCCTCAGAAGGACTAAACAAGATTGTCGATGCAGTGAAGCTAAATAAGAACATTAAGGTATTGACATCTACTATTGTTACACAAGTTAAGGGGTTCATCGGAAACTTTGATGTTAGTGTTCAAAAGGGAAACAGCGATGCAGCGAATTTTAGGGTGGGAGCCATCATCGTGGCGACTGGAGCGGATGTCTTTCAGCCCGTTGGGATGTATGGATATAAGGAATACGACAATGTTATTACGCAGTTTGAGCTGGAACAACTCCTCAAGGGTGGCCAGCTGGAGAAGACAGAAAGGATAGTTATGATTCAGTGTATTGGGGCTAGAGAGGAAAAGGGAAGAACATACTGCTCTCGAATCTGTTGCATGACGGCTCTCAAAAACGCCTTGCTTATCAAGGATTTACAACCTGAAACAGACGTTTACATCCTTTTCAGAGACCTCCAAACGTACGGAAAGGAGTACGAAGAGTGGCACCGAATGGCTCAAGACAGAGGCGTCAAATTCATCAAGTATGTACAGGAAAAACCCCCGCAAGTGGTCGCTGGACCCGA
Source organism: uncultured Candidatus Bathyarchaeia archaeon (assembly GCA_964447115.1). Taxonomy (GTDB): domain Archaea; phylum Thermoproteota; class Bathyarchaeia; order Bathyarchaeales; family DTEX01; genus CAYRBK01. The sequence goes on along the minus strand of CAYURV010000005.1, from coordinate 1,071 downwards.
CAGAAAACTGACTGTTGATGTTTATCATGCTCTTCTCGGTGAACAAGTCCGTGTCGAAAGCGACCTCGTTGTACTCTCGACTCCTTTAGTCCAGCATGAAGATGCCAAAGAATTGTCGCAAATGCTTAAAGTGCCACTGGGTCTAGACGGTTTCTTTTTTGAGGCTCACGTGAAGTTAAGGCCGATTGACTTCGCCACAGATGGAATCTATGTGTGCGGCACGGCTCATAGTCCCAAAGACGCGGCTGAAAGCGTAACTCAAGCTTTAGGGGTTGCCTCGAGAGCCGCTATTCCTATGGCTGTAAAGCACCTACGAACCGAAGCAATAACGGCCATAGTGGACGAAAGCCTATGTAGCGGCTGTGGAACCTGCGTGAAGATATGTCCTTATAGCGCCATTGAGAAGGACGAGAAAGGCGTTGCCAGAGTGACATCAGTCGTGTGCAAGGGCTGTGGCATGTGCGGGGCGAGTTGTCCAGAAAAGGCAATTTCGATGCGCCACTTCACTGATGAACAAGTTGTCGCTCAAGCACTTGCTGCATTAGGGAGGCCGGTCACGTGACATTCGAGCCGAGAATCGTTGGTTTCCTATGCAACTGGTGTTCCTACGCTGGCGCCGACCTGGCTGGGGTCAGCAGGATAAGCTACCCAACTAATATACGTATAATACGGTTGATGTGCACGGGTAGGATTGACCCGGTAATCGTCTTGGAAACACTTGCTAACGGTGCAGACGGAGTCATGGTGATGGGCTGCCACCCCGGCGACTGCCACTACATAGAGGGAAATCTGCAAGCTGAATACAAGATCAAGATGTTGAAGAAGCTAATCGGGCTGACTGGTTTAGAACCCGAGCGCCTACGCCTTGAATGGGTCTCCGCCTCAGAAGGTGGGCTTTTCGCCGAACTTGTCAGAGAATTTTGCAGCCAGATAACGGCCTTAGGCCCGTCTCCCTTGACTGGGGAAAAACCAGACCCTGTAATATTCGAAAACATACAGGCGGCTAAATCAGTGGCGGAAGACTTTAGACTACGAGTGTTGGTGGGGAGAGAGAAAGAACTAGTCGAGAAG
>CAYURV010000004.1:0-21422 GCA_964447115.1 uncultured Candidatus Bathyarchaeia archaeon | reverse complement strand
TTGATGTAGATGCGAAGCAAGCCTCAACCATATTCAAAGGGCATGAATACTCAAGGGATTACTTAAGAAGCCTCGTTAGAAGAAGAACGACACGGATAGATGGCATCGTAGCTGTTACAACTAAAGACGGATACAAGCTTAGGGTTTCCGCATGTGCCTTCACATTGAACCGGATAAAGACTTCCCAAGAAAAAGAGATACGCTCAGTGATGGAAAAGATAATCCGACAGAAAGCAGACGCCCTGACCTTCGACCAGTTTGTGCAAGAGGCTGTGCTGGGCAAGATCGCATCCGAGATATACAACGAAGCGAAAAAGATAACACCATTACGCCATGTCGGCATAAGGAAATCCAAGCTGATAACTAGACCTCTTGTGGAACCCGAAAAGAAGCTTGAGCCCGTTATCGAAGCCAAAGCTGAAACTACAGGCTGAAAATCGGTTGTAGTAATTGTCTTGTAGTATTCGTCACAGTTAGGTTTAATGGTGACGTTACGTATCAAAGCCTTATTCTCAGCAGTGGGGCAGGACTGTGTTCATTGACGAGCTAAATGTGGTTAGAAAAAATTGGAGAAAGGTAGATCTCAGAATTGCGCTCTGCTACCCAAATGTTTACCGAGCGGGTATGAGTGGACTGACAGTCAGACTGCTTTATGCGTTGCTTAATGCGCGTGAAGATGTTGTTTGTGAGAGGTTCTTCATTCCCACCTTGAGGGAGTCTTTGAAAAGTCTTGAGTCCAATCAACCCCTGAAGAAATTCGACGTCGTGGCTTTCACGTTGCAGTATGAGGAAGACTATCCGAATTTAATGAGGATACTGCTGGAATCTGGCATCCCGCCAAGAAGTGAAAATCGGACGTCGGGAGATCCATTAGTAATAGCTGGTGGACCATGTGCTACGGCAAACCCGGAGCCCCTCGCCGATTATGTCGATCTCTTCGTCATAGGCGAAGCTGAGCCTGTTCTCGATCAGTTGATCGATCAGATAAAAGCCACCCCAAACCCCCAGAAGCGTGTTGACGAGTTCGTAGACCTTGAAGGAGTATACGTGCCGCGAATCTCAAACCCAACTAAGAGGGTCTGGGTTCGAGACCTTGACGAGGCGCTGCATCCCTTGGCTCAACAGATTCCTCTCGTCGACGAACATAGTCCTTACATGACTGTTTTTGGGAAAGCTTTCGCTGTTGAGACAGTTAGGGGTTGTAGTCGATCCTGCCGTTTCTGTCTTCTTCGGCACATAAGCCTGCCTAAACGTGAAAGGAGCCTCAGAAAGATCGAAGGCATAATCGAAGAAGGAATAAGTTACACGCCCGTTAGAAGGGTTTCACTTATCGGAGCAAGTATATTTGATTATCCCTTTCTTGAGGATGCTTGTGAGTTCATAGTTTCCCGAGGACTTGAGCTCGTTATCCCTTCTATTCGTCCAGAAAGCGTGACCGAACGCCTAGCCGATCTGTTGGTCAAGGGAAAACAAAGGACGGTCACCATTGCACCAGATGCTGCTTCACCTAATACGCAGGAGATCATAAACAAGAAGATGGACGAGGCAGCCATAATTGACGCTGCTAAAATTCTTCTAAGCCACGGCGTCAATCGTCTGAAACTGTACTTCTTGATCGGCCTTCCCGGAGAAAACGCTGAGGATGTCAAAGCCATTGCAGATCTATCGAAGAAGATCGCAGAAATTGGATACGGCCAAAATGCCATCCATCTGAGCATAAACCCTTTGATCCCTAAACCTCATACACCTTTTCAATGGGAAAGGACTCCTTCGGTAACCTATGCCCGCCAGAGTCTGAAACTATTGGAGAAACGACTTAAGGGCGACAATCGATTCGTCATAGACAGCTTGGACCCTCGTCATACTCAGATTCAAGCCTTTCTTAGCCTTGGCGATCGGAAGATTGGAAAAGTCATTGAACTCGCAGCCCGTTATGGCGGCGGGTTGGGAGCGTGGCGTCGATCATTGAAAGAGTGTAAGGTGATGCTGGAGAATTATACGTGCGGAAGGAACATTGATGAGGCCCTGCCTTGGGAAAAGATAAATGTGGGGATCAGCAAGCGATATCTTTTTAGAGAGGTCGAGTCATACGGAAAGGACGCAAGGTCCATATGAATTGACCGTTCAAGATATTAGGATGTTAGTCCTAACAGAAAACATGAGGTAAAGACTGGAAGCATGGACATAGACAAGAAACAATTCAAAAAGATGTTTCCTCACTTAGCCCGAGAAATGGAGGGCAAAACGAATAGGATATCGATTGCCTCAATCAGGTCCGATCGTGACGTAGCAGAAAAATTGGCCTCCAAACAATTTGAGGGCTATGATCCTGACGTTGTTGATTTTCTTCGGAGATGCGACAACAGAAAACAAGCAGAAGAGATAATTGACTATTTGGAACGCAAAAGAGAGCTCACCCCCGAGTATGCTGAAAGGCTTAGGAAACAGTTGAGAAAGAAGGGCGTAAGGAGCTTCGGACCGAAGAAGAAGGACGACTATTACATTAGGCAAGCAGGACTCTAAAGGAAAAAGGTAAGGCCTGTAGTATCCAGATCTGGAAATGATAGTCAGCCTTTATGCAGCACTTACACTACTCCAGATATAGATTTAAAAGAGTAAAGGTTAACATACTTCTCAAAACAGTTAATCTAAGGCTCCAGAGGTTGACGTATTATGAGAAGCAGAAAATCGGGACTGTATTCACTGTATGTACTAATGGGAATATTGCTCTTATTCTCTATCTCTGTAGGTCCGAAGTTTGTCAAGGCTCAGAGGGTTTCTGACTATCCCGACATCAAAGTGAACCGCACCATCGAAATCGAAGATGGCGGAGCAATCGTAGTAAACGACAGCGTGACTCTATCGTGCGATGTTGCCAGGAATGTCAGGCCGTTGGACGGATTTCAGATAGGTTTCCCATCCCAATACCAACATGCCTTGGCTTACTATTCTGCGCACGATGCTGAGGGAAGGTTGCAGACTGTGCTGGTTACCTCTTCAAATGGGGGATTCTTGTGGATGAACATATCATTCGCTCAACCGATTGACGTTAGCGACGGTGGCCTATACGATTTCACCGCAATTTTCGTATTTTCTAGGTTGACAAGCGCGAATCGAACGCTCTTCCACGCGGATTTTCCCGCATACCCAAGCTTGATGGTGGAAGCCAAATTATGTAATGTGACAGTCGTGCTTCCAAATGGAGCCAGCCTAAATGGGACTTCTCCAGGATTCTCAAATAAGATCATGGACTCGCGTCTAGTTCTTTACATCGAAAAGGCTCCTCTAGCAGCCTATTCAAATGTTTCATCTTGGGTTGATTTCACCGCGGCTAACTTCTTGCTGCTAGAAGTTGATAGATGGGAAAGAGAGTTAAAGCTGGACGGATTAGGAGACCTTCTCATAACTGATCTCTATCATGTGACCACCAAAGCGGAGAGTTTCCTAACTAAAATGTCCTTTGTCCTGCCTCCGAATGCCACAGATGTCTCCGCACAGGATGTTTATGGTGCTCTGGAAAAGGTGACCATCGTGGATCGAGTGGACTATACTGAGGCAAAAGTACCGCTTCGGGGAACCTTGTTGGCCAATCAGAAAGTAAAGCTATTAATCATTTACAGGCTACCGCTATCAAAATACGTGGCTCAAAGAGGGTGGCAAGACTACACGCTAAATGTCAGTCTCGCCAGACCTGACAAGTGGGTCCTAGGGAATTCTACGGTTACAGTAGTTCTACCAGAAGGAGCGGAGTTCCAGACTTCATCAAAAACTCTGTATCGTATAGAGAGGGAAGGTTTTCTTGTAAAGATCAAGTTTGAAGAGAAGTACGTGACACAGTTCTATGAAAAAGACATCAACTTAGAGTATCGTTACCTTATTCTTTGGGCCTCCTTCAGACCAACCCTTTGGGTGGGGACAATAGCGGTCATTTTGGGCGGCGTGTTCTTCATGAGAAAAACATCCAAGCCGGAGGTAGTTGTTGTAATGCCTATCTCCCCTGAAATTGTGAGAACGTTTATCGACAAGTATGAAGAAAGAAGAAGGCTAGAGTCGGAGCTGGAATCTCTTGAACAACGCGTTCAGAAGGGAAAACTCTCTAGACGAAGGTATAAGCTCCAGAAGAGTTCGCTGGATGGGCGTATCTCGCGGTTGCAGAGAGAACTGGAAGGACACAGAACTGAAATAGCAGCAGCAGGCAGCCGTTACTCGGAGAGGATGAGACAGCTCGAAACAGCTGAGACAGAGATTGAGACTCTGACAAAAGACATCGAAAGAGTTGAAGTGCGTTTCCGGCGTAGGGAGATGTCAGCCGAAGCCCGTCGCAGATTGTTGGACGAATACAACCGCATAAGAGAGCGGGCTGAAAATACAATAGCAGAGATACTTTTAAGATTGCGAGAGGAGATACGCTGAAAGGCTGGCTTTAATTCGTTCTTTTTGGTCTTCATTGTCGTATTCGGAATTCGAAATCTGCCGAAATCTGATATATTCCGAAGAAGAGACCCTTGGTGCCACAGTGGGTCTCAGAAATGTGCTTGGCTTTTCTATTTAAGGAATGCTGCGAGCGAATGGGATCTGTAAAACTGGTCACCATAAACTCTCGCGGAGCAGTTACACTAGGCTTATATTATGTCACATTTAAGGGTTGAACCGAGGTGGTTTCTGCCTCGACGCTTTAGGGGAAGCGATGTGGGGAAACGACCGCTTGCTATCAGACCATACATGGCAGAAGCTTTGCGAATGCCTAGGGCTGTCTGAATATGAAGCGAAACTATATGTTTCCCTACTTGGGGAGGGCTCTGCCAACGCGAGAACCTTAAGCATGACAAGTGGTGTCCCGAGAACAAAAGTCTATAGCGTCTTAAAGAAACTGATCGACATAGGTCTCGTCTTTGAGATCCCTGAAGAACCGAGAAAATTCACTCCAACTCCGCCTCGAACTGCCCTCAAATCCTACCTCCACTCGTACCAGAATATGGTCGACAATCTTCTTTCAGTCACCGCATCCCTGGAGGAGATCCTCAAAAGACCGAAGAGTGAGGAAAAGCCTAAGCGAGGTACAATATGGATCGTTGAGGGCAGGGAGGAGATACTGAGAAAGATTCGACAAATGTTGTCTAAGGCAAAGCAATCCGTTCTTCTAGTCACAAATGAAGACGGACTGATTCTCCTATACAGATCGTTCAACCGCATGTTTGATGAATTAGCTGAACGTTCCGTCAGAGTGAAAATCATAACACCCGAAGGGTCCACCAGCCAACATGTGTTGAGTGAACTCAGATATACGTGCAAGGTAGAAGAGAATAGTTTTCAGCTACCTCTTGTTTTTCTTCTCACCGATGAAAAGCAGCTACTTCTTGCGAATCTAGAACCGGATATTGTCTCCCCAAAACTGGAACGTGACAAAGGCATCTTTTCTGATGATGCAGTATTGTCAGAAATGATTTGTTCGTTGATACTACATTATGGCTGGCGAACGCAGCCATCTTTGGGCAGTAATAGAAACACAAGAAATCATTAGGCAATAGTGTCACACCAGTCGGTTAGCAGTGGGTTACAATAAGCTTAGATATGCTCAGCGAGAAACCTATGTCTCGTTAAGAGGTAGAGATTTCTGGCTTCTCGGGAAAGAAACGATCTTGACCACGCAAGTCCACTTAGCTACATTGACCTTTTAATCCTGACGCTAACACAACACGAGAAGACTCTAACCTTGATTATCGAGAAGCTGGAGAGAACCTCTGAGAAGCTGGAAGAGATCAGTCAGCATCTCATGGAAGAGAGAAGGGAATATCTGAGACTCTCACGGAAGATGCTCTCAAAACATACCTTATAGCTCTCAGTTTTGTTTATGCGACTCCTTAGAGCGGGAGGGATTGATGAAGATGATGATCTAGTTCACTTTTCGTATTGAGTTGGCTCCCAAAAAACTTTTATTTCTGGAAAGGCATCACATTGAATCTCAAGAAGGTGACTAACGGTTGGTTGAAATAAAGATCAATCTTGACAAATGCACTGGCTGCGGAACGTGTGTAGATGTTTGTCCCGTTGGAGTGTTTGAAGTGAAAGATGGTAAGTCTGCCCCTGTGAAGGCTGACGAGTGCCTAGTATGCAGAGTTTGTGAAACAGAATGTCCGGAGAATGCCATTGAAGTCATCGAGTAGCCACGACAGCTATCTTCATCTCATATTCACAGCGTCCAAAAATTGGACTGAATCCTTCTGGCTTCTTGTATAACTCTTTCTGCCTCCCTTTCTGCGTTCAAGTCTAGCGAAGGACGTTTATCTCGTATTTTGATGTTGAACTTAGCCATCTTGGCAATGACTACTGGAACGATCTTTCTGAGGAACCAAGGCCTATAGCCGCCCTCTAGAATAGCCACCAACCTGTCTTGGCAGAGACGATGCGCCAAGTCAAGGATCGTTTTGAAGACTTTGGGGTAGATGTGGGCGGACAAAGACAACTCTCCTACATAATCTCTATAGTAACCGTCAAATCCAGCGGACAAGAGGACAAACTCAGGGTCAAACTGTCTCATTATTGGCACCGCAATGGTTTTCACGGCCTTCCAATAAGCCGGATCTCCCGTTCGAAAGGGGAAAGGAATGTTCACGGTGTAGCCCAAACCTTGACCTTCACCAGTCTCGTCTATGAAACCTGTCTGCGGAAACTCCGTTGGGTCCTCATGAAGGCTTACGTAAAGGACCTCATCAGTTCCATAGAAGACCTCTTGAGTTCCATTGCCATGATGCGTGTCTATATCTAAAATGAGGACGCGATTTAGGCTGTGGTTCTGAAGAAGATGCGCAGCACCTATTGCAACATTATTGAATATGCAAAAACCTAAAGCGTATCCTGGGCCGGCATGATGGCTTGGAGGCCTGGCAAGAACGAAAGCATTTCGGAATTTCCCAGCCATGACCTTGTCCACTGCTTCAATTACGCCGCCAGCTGCCAATTGGGCAACCTCGAAGCTTTCTCTAGAAACCATTGTTTCCGTTTCTACATCAAGGATTCCGCCGCCTGACTCAGATAGGTCTCTGACATGACTGATGTATCCTGAATCGTGTACAAGTTCGAGCTCTTTAAGGACTGCTGGTCTAGGCTCGATTAGCGTACAATTCCCACTTTCAAGAAGCCCGCTTTGCCTGATGCCTTCCATTATGGCCTCTAGCCTTCGCGGCGACTCAGGATGACCAGCCTTTGTGTTGTGAGCTAGGTATCTTGATGAGAACACGATCGCCGTCCTTTTCACCGATATCTCTCCTTGGTAAGAACGTTCTTTGTTTGTTTGTTTTCCGCTTCGTAAGGCCTACTCTAGAAACCTCTTCAACACCTTGTGCTTTCTTTTGCTTATCTATTGCCTTTACTGTTAAATAGTTGGCAAAAGATATTTGTTTAACGTTTGCATTGCAGTCCAGTTTCGAGGAGATGACGATTGTCCATCCTTCCCATTGATTCCCTTCCCATAGATACTGGCCGGTATGGAACATCTGAGATGCTTCAGGTTTTTGACGAAGAGAACTATCTTCAGAAACTGCTGAACGTAGAAGCCGCTCTCGCTTGGGCTCATTCACAAGTTGGAAACATACCACGCGAGGATGCTGAGAGAATCAGCAAGATGGCTTCAACAAAACACGTGAAACTCAACCGAGTAAAGGAGATTGAGAAGGAGATCAAGCATGACATAATGTCGGTTGTGAAAGCCTTTGCAGAAGTCTGTGGACCGAGTGGGGCTTACATCCACCTAGGGGCGACCAGCTACGACACTGTGGACACAGCTAGAGCCCTACAACTCAAGGACGCTGTGGATATCATAGGACAGAAGCTAGACGATTTGGAACTTGTGCTCGTCAAGGCAGCCCGCCGCTACAAAAATACGATCATGATGGGTAGAACTCATGGACAGCATGCCTTGCCCATAACATTCGGGCTAAAATTGTCGGTTTGGATGAGAGAAATCTCAAGGCACATCCAAAGGCTAAACGAGTGCAAGAAAAGGCTAATAGTAGGCAAGATGAGCGGCGCTGTGGGAACACAGGCAGGTCTCGGTCCTAACGCCTTGAAAATCCAAGAGCTCACTATGAAGAAGTTAGGGATAGGAGCAGACGAGGTTTCCACGCAGATTGTACAGAGAGACCGTCACGCCGAGTTGGTCTGCGCATTGGCTCTGATAGCTTGCACCTTGGACAAATTCGCGACGGAGATTAGGGAACTCCAGAGAACAGAGATCGCTGAGGTTTTTGAGCCTTTTGAAGAGAAAAAGCAGGTAGGCAGTTCAACAATGCCCCACAAACGCAACCCTGAGCTCTGTGAAAGAATCTGCGGACTGGCGAAGATCGTGCGAGGCTTAGTGATTCCTGCGTTGGAGAACATCTCAACATGGCATGAGAGGGATCTGACCCAGTCCTCTTCTGAGAGGTTTATACTTCCCGAAGCTTGCATACTCACGGACTACATGTTGCATCTGACGATAGGCATCATCTCGAATCTCAGGGTTGATGAGGAGAGGATGGAGAGGAACCTGATATTGACCGAGGGTCAGACGATGTCAGAGGCGGTCATGATGGCCCTCGCGAGGAAGGGGATGAGCCGCCAGGAAGCACATGAACTCGTTAGGAGACTGACGATCAGAAGCACGGTCGATAAAACTTCCTTCAAAGACACCCTCTTACGTGATGGGGCTGTTAGTAGCCTTCTAAGCGAGGAGGAGGTTGATGAAGCCCTTAACCCAAGAAACTATCTGGGAACTTCGGTAAAACAGGTCGGGTCAGCCATAAGGAAGACCATGAGTGAAAGACGCGGAAGGGGTTTGGACTAGCGGGACGGTTTCCAGCTTATTATGTGTGGTCCTTATTGCCCAAGTCATCTAAAGAGTACTGGAAGTGGTGGAAATAGCGAAAATAATGGTTAAGACAAAATTGATCGACAACGTTCGTTCGATTGGCGACAACGGAAGAAGCCATGCAATCATTTTCGACTTGCCAGTCACAGATGGCGGAACCGATACGGGGGCAACCCGCTGGAAGTAGCTCTAATAGCTCTGGCGGAGTGCACCCTGACAATGTATGCGGACATGGCTAGAAGGAGTAGGATCGAACTTACAAATCTAGAAGTGGTGGCTGAGGATCAACAAGTCTGAGTGCGTGTTAGCAGCCGTGCTTCATGAGGACCCTGCCATTGTACCTCAGATTATAGGGTTCACGAATGACATGGCTAGGTCCAAATTTATGCCTTTCATGAAAGGTGACTATGGGGAGAAAAAGAGCGAGGCCGGAGTACCTGCTAACAGAATGGTTGCTGATGCGTATGCCAGCCTTGAACCGATGCTGCGGGAGGCGGATTTCCTAGACAACTACATCGTAAGCGTGGGCAATGGTGGGTTCAGAGTGACTAAGACTGTAACGGTTGAGCCTAAATGGTGTTTGACGGAATGGGAAACGGGCGCTGTTTGGCGTAGGGGAACAGCAGAGAATGTGTGGGTCCGTGAGTACGTGAAATATCCAGTCGATTGCGAGGAAGATTTGGACGCGCTTGAGCTCCCCGACCCTGATAACCCCGAAAGGTATGAGGGACTGGAAAAGGCGTTGAGATACGTCAGAGAAGGGGGATTCTTCCCAAAGTGTGACATAAACGGTTTCTTTTCAGGTGTATGGTATTTCCTCAGAGGACCTCTTCATACTATTCTTAAAGATGTCTACCTAAACAGGCGGTTCTTCGAGAAGCTTCTAGCCAAGCTTGGCGAGTTCAACTTAAAGGCTGAGAAGAACCTTTTGGAGCGCGGAGCTATGATGATAGGATGGGTTGACGATATGGGTTACAACAGGGGGACATTCATGAGCCCGAAGCTCTACGAGGAGTTAATCCTTCCTTGGCATAAAAGGGCTATTGACCTAGCTCATAGACACGGAGCCTTTGTCGACATGCACAGCCACGGAAACATCAACTCCATAGTCCCATTACTAGTCAAGGCCAAGCTTGATGTGCTCAACCCCATAGGGCCATCTGACAACATGGATCTCAAAACCTTGAAGGAGAAGTATGGAGACCACCTTTGCTTGCAAGGAGGGCTTAGTAAGCATATTGGCTTCATGACCCTTGAAGAACTCAAAGAGCACGTTATGGACAGACTCCGTGTAGGCAGTGTAGGTGGGGGTTTTATGCTCAGCTCTGAAGGAGACTTGCCTTACGAAATGAGCTCAGAGAACTTCGTAGCTTTCATAAAGATGAGCCGGAGATGGCGAAGGAACATGCCTTCGTCGTAGGTTCTTAGAGCATTGTCTAGCATAATTGCTGTCATTTCTAAAATGGCAACTAATATTGGTGCTATCGATCCCTCTCAAAGACCCATACTGCTTCACGGAGTAGGTTACTAATTGGCAAGTGCTGGGGGCATAGCTCTTCGCAGCTTCCACACTTAGCACATTTCTTGGCTCCATTCTCGGGTGCAACAGCCAAGCTATATTCTTTTACAACATTCTTTTGGGCTTCTTGATCTCCCCTTTTTCTCGAGAACTCATTGTAAAACTTGAATATTACAGGTATCCCTACACCTTCAGGGCATGGCATGCAGTATTCGCAACCTGTGCAGCCGATGAAGCCATACTCGAAATACCTCTGACGTACCATAGAGATGAAATCCTGCTCCTTCTCCGTAAGCGTGCCTGGACCTGAGCGATTGGCGCTTTCAACATTCTCGATCACTTGCTGCATGCTACTCATCCCGCTTAGGACGACAGAGACCTCCGGTTGGTTCCAAACCCATTGAAGAGCCCACTCTGCTGGTGTTCTTTTGATCTCAGCCTCATCCCAGATATCTTGGACCGCCTTTGGTGGGTTGACCGCAAGCATGCCGCCGGCTATTGGCTCCATAATCACCACTGCCAAGCCTTTAGAAGCGGCATACTTCAGGCCTTTGGTACCAGCCTGGTTATCTATGTCGACATAGTTATACTGTATCTGGCACAGCGTCCAATTGTCATAGCCATCGACTATCTCCTTGAAAACTTCATACGTGTCGTGGAAGCTGAAGCCCAGCCGTTGGATCCTTCCATCTGCAAGGGCCTTCTCTGCCCAATCAAAAACCTTTAAGTCCAGAAGACTATGCCATCTGCTCTTATCAAGAGAGTGTAAAAGGTAGAAGTCTATGCAATCGGTTTTGAGTCTTCTCAGCTGTTCGTCGAGAAACCTGTCCATGTCCTCATGGGATTTGACAAGCCATGTAGGCATCTTCGTCGCCACCCTCACTTTCTCACGGTAACCGCCTTCAAGGGCCTTCCCAAGCACAACCTCGCTGTTTCCACGATGGTATGGATATGCACTGTCGATATAATTTACACCGTTGTCGACGGCGTACCTTATCATACGGATCGCTTCGTCTTCATCCACATTAGCTGGGTCTCCACCGATCACAGGAAGCCTCATCGTTCCAAATCCGAGCGCTGATACCTTCCAATCGAGCTCACCGAATCTACGGTACCTCACAGTGACACCTCACTTTGCGCGTATGGTGTACTAGGCGTTCTATATAGATGTTATGCATTCTTTCGCTTTGGTTTCATGTGTCTTTTGGCGCTTTTTGGGCTCGCGTCCATGTCGACTTTGCAGACCCAGATTCCCTTCATGGAACTTTATAATGGTTACGTTGGATAGGGCTGTCTTACTGAGATGTTAAGAAACTTGGTTCAAGGCAAACCAGCGTTTTTGAATTTATTCTATTGGAGCAGCGTAAAGCAGCTGCCATTGATGAACCCAGCCGTTTCCTTGGTTTTCTAATGTGTACTGCGGTTCTATCACTATCCATCTGCCTTCGTCAAGACCCTTGCCGGTTAGATCGTCATATTTCCAGTACCTGTAGCCCCCTAGGTCTTCTAGGTGGATGAGAACCATGCAGTGATGCTCATCTTTCTCGTTCATGAAGATTCCCACGGCAGCATCCATCCCCACAGCCTCGAAAAGGGTCGCTCCCAAGGTCGTGAAATCGTCACAGTCTCCCGACATGAACGCCAGAGTCTCAGTAGGAGCCAAGTAGACGTTGTTGACCTCCAGCTCATAGTGGAGATGATCACACAAGAATTGTAGTAATTTCCTGATCTTTTCAGTGGTAGAGTCATATGCGCGAACCTCTACAAGATCGATTACATCATTAATCTTATTTTTGGCCGTTACATAACTATGGTTTCCAATCTCCTCATAGTATTTATCTTCAAGCGAAGGCCAGGAGTTACGCCCAAGATCGTGTAGAGCCAGTTTGGCGCAGAAGTTCATGTCTCTCTGATCGCCGTACCATTTCCCCATGAACCCTTCCTCATCTCTGACAAGATCATAGTAGGACTCTAGACTGTTGCCTATTCTCAGTGTCTTCTCAATCTGATATTCTCTTCGTATTTCGGAGTATGCGTCCCGCAAATCTTCATAGTTTCTGGCTGTCTGCTCATACTGAAACCTAAGACCCGTGTAGATTTGCGTCAGATTTTCATAGTCGCTCCGCAGACCAACATATTCCGACGCCAAAGTCTGATAGCTTTCGTTCAGGTAATTATAGGAGGCATTCAGTTGGATGTAAAGGGTTTCATGGACAGACCATCTCCGGTTCAGCTCATCGTATTCGCTCTGAAGTCCTACTAACGAGAAGCCTTCCAATGCGACTAGGACAGTTAGGAAGATGATGAGAAATGTGCTCTTAGAACGATGCAAAAGCAATCCTCCACTGGATCACCATAATGCAACGTGCGCAATATAAGGATGATAGAACGCGTTTTCTGTACTAATAGGAAAAACGTACATCGAAGAAAGCTTTCAGGAAGAAGGGAAAGAGAGGTTTTGATGTGGCCTTCTCGTGGCACCTTTGGTTATGCTCTATAGCACTCGATCATACCTAGTCCGCGTTGCCGATACGCTCCAACAGGATTCCGGGTAATATATACAGCTTTCCTCGAAGTTAGACACCGCGCTTCCACATAATCTTGCGTTCTATTAGGAATTACGCCTAGGTTCTTCCCGTCTTGGAGGGATATCTTCTTTAGAAGAGACCCCGTCTGAATGAGCGCCCAATCTTCGCTCGGCACGGACACCAATATGGGGTCTCGCCAAGGCTTTAGATCGCTGATCTCAAGGCTCCAGATTTTCCTCTGTTCCGGAAGCGAGAACAAGGTGACCGTGGCGTTTGGATATCGACCAACATATCGTTCGTCTACAATGCTTGCGAGAAGCAGGCGTCCAGGTCCTGCCAAAGCAATCTGGTCGATTGGTTCTGTTCCGTATGGTATCTCGGTGACTGTTCCGCTCTGAATATCGGCGATGTGTAACGCTGACTCGCCAGATCGGTCAGGATAGCCTCCTCCGCAATATACTTTTCCAGCCGGGTCGAAACAGATGCCGTTGTCTCCTTTCATAACTCTGTTCATGCCTCCATCATCGACACGGTACAGGTGATAATGAACTATCACGTAGCATTTGCCGTCTGGTCCAATCTTGGGGCCTCGGCCGCATATTTGCCCGCATTTATACGTGGCCCAGTCGAGTTCGTTACCGCTGGCTTTCACCATCAACAATGTATCGTAGGAACTTTCAGTCACGAAGGATCCTGTCTTGGCATCAGCCGCACTGCGTGAGAAGTATGCCTTGGGTCCCTCCGACTCTGCGACGATCGAGCCAACTCTTGCATTCACCAGCCGAATGGCTGTTCGGTCCTTGCCTTCCTCGCTTAGGATCAGAACTCGCTCCGGCTCAACGAACACGCATCTACATGATTGGGCGGATGATACCGAAAGTGACCATATCTGATTGGTTGTGCCTGCTTCATAAGCTACAACTGCTCCTGTGCCGCCTTCTCTAGGCGCAACAAAACAGATCATGGTTTCATCGGGCGAGATGTCGAGACTTGACTGAAACCTTAGTCCTGCATAGACTGGAGTCAGTTCCGGTTTTACTGCTGCTTCAAGGATCGAGGTCCTCATCGCCCGGTAACGTGTCATAATCCTCGCTGGGTCAAACGTTGCCTCAACTGTGCTTCCTCTACAGAGGGGACAGACACCCCTTGCCAATGCCTCAACGTTTGTGCCTCCGAAAAAAGTGCCCTCCAACTGGCCCTTGCCAGCAAGGTACAGAAGCGGGACTGCTTTCTTGCTGAATTGTCCGCACTTGGGGCACTTCAGGGTAAGTCCGCTCTGAGCGTGGCTGAAGGTCTGTTGGGGGTCGAGGCCTAGGTATTCGATCTGCAACGCGTCTTTGAGCTCATCTACTAATTCAGCAGTCTGGCTCATCTGGATTAGGATGGAGCCTTTGGAGTGGCACGCTCCAAGCGCAAATTGAGCCAGTGGGGAAAGTGTTGGGCCTGGAGTCACCGGCTTTTCAGCAGGCTCCTCTTTCTTCTTTTTCCGAAGAAACTTGCCAAATATCTCCATTCTTGCACCTCTACTGTGATGCCGGACATTTGCTTTTCCCCTTTCCCTTTTCCCGATTCCTGAGGAATAGCCAACTCTATAGAATAGAGATGGAGAAGGGTCTCGGTGAGAAACGTGCAAGGCACTCTGCATAGTCTGCACCGCACTCAAGTCCCCTCATCCTTCCTTTGGTGTCTGCCGCCTCAATCATCAATTCCCTGTGTCTTCGCGTGTACGTACTTAAAGCCTTGATGGAGTTGAGTTTCTTGCTCCAATGTTCCTTGTCGACGTGTATATAGATGTCTGGTTGAAATCCCTGGCAACACTGATTTATCTCGAAGAAATAGATTCGACCTTGCCAACCTAGCCCATGTGAAACGCTTACATCCCTCACGGCTTGACCAGTAACTGAGTGGTCAATCATCAGGTCGCCTTCTGGCCAATGGGTAAAGACGATCTCAGGTTTGAAGGCTTCAAAGACTTCATCAACCCTTTTTATCAGGATTTCCGGCTGCCTATGCTGCCTTTCAAACTCTAGGTCTAGCACTTCGAAGTCGCTGATTCCTAATACGCTCAGAGATGAAGGAATTGATTCCTTCTCGTACACAGAGGTGAAGACAGCTTTTACCTCGTCACCCCTCGCAACTAACTGCGATAATATTCCTCCACATCCGATCTGATTATCATCCGAGTGAGCCGCCACACTCAATATCCTCACTTTGGAACCCCTCTCTGTCAGAATTACCGCCTTTTAAGCTATTAATCGCTTTCTCTTTATGGGAGTGGCGACAGCCCTGAAAAAACAAGGTAGATGCCCTTGAGACTTCATCGAGCTTCACACTCAGAACCCTCGCGAGTTGAGAACTTCCTTCTTCTGTTGGTAAGAATGTTCTGAAACGCAAGTTTCGCTTTTCACTCGGAAGTAGAATCATTAGCCGTAGATCGCTCGATGTCTCCGTCTATGCCTGTGACATGGGTCTCTTCTACTGCTCTTGCCTAACAATGCTGATAGTGCAGTCCGTCGCGAAAGCTGCTATTGCACCCAGGGCTGCAAGCCACGGCGCCAATACAGCGCCCACAATCCCTACCCAAGCAGGTATCTCCAGTAAGGTTTTGCCCTTCTCATCCTTGACTATCAGCCTTGTGATGTTTCCTTCGCGAAGTAGTCTGTTGACTTCTCTGATGAGGTTGTCTGATGAGACTCTGAACTCTTCTATCACTGTTTTGCCTACATAGGCTCCGCAGTTTGAACAGAACTTCGCATCTTCAGCTAGCTCGACCCCACAGTGCTTGCACTTCATCATTCCTTCACCTACATTGCCCTAGAGGAAAATGGGAACCCAAGCTATTTAAGTGTACTAGTGGACATCGCAGAACCCTGAACCCTCTCGCCAAATTTCCGCCTTTCAAACATTAATTGCTTTCTGTTTACATCCCAGGATACCCCTTGAAGACCGTTAGCGCTTTGGCGCCCTACAGGGTGTGTTTCTATCTTAAAGACCTCAGTATCAAACGCACAAACGTCAGAGGACTATCAATCTCAGGCACCCCGTTGGGTACAGACGTGCTGAACGTGAAGGCTTTGCTTAACATGGTCGAGGAAGCTGGCGCGACTCGATATTTTCCCAGTACAGTTTACGAGTAGAAATGGCAATGAGAAAGAAACCCTCGAAGGAGAAGAGAATGGACAATATAAGGCATTAAGTTCATACACCCGATCTTATGATGATCTCTAGGCTATTACTAAGCAAAGCATCAGACATAGTATGCATATCAAAGAAATTTTCCTGACATTTCTCATTTGCAATAAATCTCTCAACCAGCGAAAGGTCCTAGCTAACGGCGTTAGCGTTTTCTGGGATTTGTCTAACTTTTGTTGGATAAAGGCAAAAAACAATGTGACTTTTCCCTTTTATGGATAATAGTTCCTTTTTTAGCTAGAAAACCTTGAAATACTTGGATTAGTACTGATTTGAAATTAGAAGGATTGTTTAGGAAGAAATATCGTTAAAGAGACAGTCAAAAGGTGATATAGATCATGTGGGAAAGGAAAAACGGGTCCGAAGAACATGAGATGAAACTTGCTGCTCAAAGAACCTTAGAAGGCTGGAGAGCGGCAGGGGAACCGGTAGACGAAGTCGAAATAGAACTAGCCTTGGTACCAGCTCCTAAGCAAGAGAGACCGACGGCTGAGATGCCGCCAAAACCTGCAGACCGAATAACCAGTGCGGGCACAAGCAAAGCCTCTTTAACCCCAGTCTCAAGAAAGGATGGATTAGAAACAAAGACTGACTTATACATTGATAAGCTGACCTTGCAAGCCTTCTCTCTGTTGGGAAGCTAGGTTTTTTACTCCCGCTTTAGTTGAACACCTCTAGAAACTATTTAGGTTCATTTCTTTTTTCCTGTAACTTATCGCCATTCAGAAGAAATTCCGGCTGCCTTCTTCGTAGACAATTCGCAAAAAAACTTCTAAGGTCCTGTGAAGCCGCATTTTGGGCATTTGTATGGTCGACTGAACTCTCGGCATTTTAAGCATCGCCAGATTGTGATCTCTCCGCAGTTTGGACATGGGAACTTAGATGCCTCTGTTCTCGGAGAAATTATCCTGTTGCATGATGTGCACATTGGCATGACGACATTCCTGGTTTCGCTCAACACCAAAACCTCAGATTAGACTCCATAATATCCCGAATCTTCCTTATATATGCCTTTCTTCAGCAGCTATAGCTGCTTTCTGAACATGGCGAAGGCGCCCGTTTTAGTGAAACCCGCCTTGCCATAGATCCTTTGGGCAGGGAAGTTGGTGTTGCCGGTCGTGAGGCCAACGATTTTTACCCCGTCCTTCTTCAGCTTATTGAGGGCAGAAAACAGCAGCAATGTTCCTATGCCTTTACATCGTTTGTCGGGACTAGTCAGTATTCCCCAGACCTCACCGTTCTCGTCAATCTTGTCTACCCTGACGAACCCGATTGTTCTTTCGCCTTCTTTGGCTAAGTAAACATTCGTCATGTCCAACCTTCCAGACTCGACGTCCTTGACCATAGGTTCATACCACCAGACAGCTTGCTCCCTTAGAAGCTCGAGCATCCCCTGAACATCTTGCTTCACGATGGACATAACCAAAATGCCAAAATTCTCAATCCTCTTTTGGAGTTGTTTGATCTCTTCCTCCTTTTCGAATTCTGAAAGCGAAAGTCTCATAACTATCTCTACCTCTTCCTCAAAGCCCATCTCATGGAAAAAATTTAGGATACCTTGCTTGTCGACATCTATGCCGATAAAGAGAGGGATGGGGTTGTCGAAACCTGTGCGAATCTCACGTTTACCCCGAATTCTGACGTATTTAACAGCCTTTGAAATCAGCGTAGACGCAATCCCTCGTCTACGGTAAGAAGGATGAACCATTATTGCAGAGATGAACGCTGGAAACTCTTCGAGGCTTCGTGCCCTGAAAGGTTCTCTCCTGATAGTCACGAGGCAGAAACCTACGAGAGTCTCTCCAGAATAGGCTAGAAAAGCACCCTCTGGGTCAAAATTCGGATTGCTCATCACCCTTTTCCGGAAGTCATCAAGGGTCAAAGTGCCAATATCCCTCTCACTCTCGGCAACCTTGCCCCAAAGCCTAACCACTTCGTCCTCGTCGCCTTGAGCAAAAGCTCTAATTATGATCTCATCTGTCGGAAGCACAATTTGATGGGGGTCTTTGTTCATTTTCATATTATCGCCAACATCCCAATATGAGCCAGTTAGACTATAGGAAACAGCTGAGGCAAATATAAATGACGCTTTCAGATTAAATAAGTTGGAGGGAAGTGACCGTTGAGAATTCACGAACCAGAATATCACGAGCTTGCTAAGTACTATGACTTGATTATGGGGAAATATGTTCCCTACGATAGGCACTTCAGCTTCATCGAGGGAGCCTTCGAGAAGTATCGGAAGAAGGTCAAAGGCATTCTTGATTTAGCATGTGGGACGGGTATTCACTCCGTATACTTTGCTCGAAAGGGATACAGGATTGTGGGAGTTGATCTTTCCCGTGAGATGCTCGAAGTTGCAAAGAGGAAAGCAAGGGCCGAAAGATTGGAGGTTGAGTTCTTGGAAGGCGATATCAGGGATCTGCATTTCAAAAATGAGTTTGACGCCGCAATATGTATCAACCAATCAGTGATGTCGTGCATCTCCCGCTCTGAAATAAGCAGCTTCTTCGTGGGAGTGAGAAACGCACTTAAAGATAGTGGCATTTTCATTGTGGATTTCCTTTCAGAATATCGAACTGGCGAATCAACAAACAAAGAGTCAGTTGCCTCAGATAATGTGAGGATAGAGTGCGTGAGGGAGGAGAAATATGACTCAGTAAGGCAAGTCTTGATTGACAGGACAACCTATTTCGTGTCCGAGAATGGAGTCCTTAAAAGATATGAAGGTTACGGCGAAGGAAGGGTCTTCTATCCACAGGAATTCCTCTATTACCTAGAGAGTATGGGGAACTTCAAGATACTGGGACTCCACGAATGTTGGAGCCTAGACCAAGAACCAGCTGGTCCCTACCTCGTCGTTGTCGCTGAAAGGACGTAGGCACTTGCGGGAATCTTTCCGTGTCAATGCTTCAAAAGGAGAATCGCTGAATCGAGCCCTCATGACTAGTGCAAGACAAGTCATTCCATGTTGATCTGGGAGAAGAAGTTTCTTGGTCCGCTCTTTCTGTCAAGATAGCCACTAGATCATACTTCCTTTGCGTACAACAAAACTTTTTCGACCATACAAAGGGCGCGCTCTTTCTCTGGGCTCCACTGCCCTTAGACAGAAAGGGGTTAAGGGCTACGTTTCTGGCATCCAAATTTGCTACTTGGTGGTTAGGAATTAGGACACTGACAACGAGAACGATCGAAAGATACGTTTCAATGTTAGAGAAGCAAGGTTTCAGAAAAGGGTCAAAAATAGACACATACCTCGCCAAGAAGCTGAGTCATTGAGATCCTAAGCCTTCCCTTAACTGAAGGGAGACAAAGCCCTTAGGAATGACGGCAGAATTCGAAGAATCTCCTTTCTTCTAAGCATTTTTAACAGGACACCGCTTTGGAAGTCTATGTCTCCCTCCTTAGACAACAAGCCTTGAAGGTCCTTGTCGATGACAACCTTGAAGAGCCTATCGATCGCCCTGTCTGAGAGACTGTTCATAATCTTCCGTGCCAGCAGACCTGTTTTGAACTCTTTGTCTAGCCTTTCTTTCCAAAGACTCTCATACCTCTGTAGAAATCCAGTAGTAAAATCTTCTTGTCTAATAGCTTCAGCCACGACTGCCCCCGCGATCGAAGCACAGATGCCTCCCAATATGACGCCTCCTCCAGTAGTAGGTTTGGTCTGCCCAGCAGCGTCTCCCACAACTAAGAGATTATTATTGTAAGTCTTCTCGATAGGTCCACACGTTACTATCCGACCTGAACGTATTGAAGCCCATTCTGGATTGCTCTTATCTTCGAAACGGTCCCTAACGAATCTTTCAAGACGTTCTCTAGGGTCTGCTTCTCTGCAAGCCAAGCCAACTCTGGCCGAATCCTCGCTTAACGGGATTACCCACGCGAAAAAACCCGGCGCTATCCTTTCACCAGTATGAATCTCAACATAATCTGGGTCCACTTCCACACCCTTTAGGTCAGATTGGAACCCCGGTAACAGTCCCGATTGGTCTAACGGCTTCAACCCTAGGGCCTTTACTATAGATGAGGATACTCCCTCGGCGTTTATGACGATTTTGGTTTCAGTTGATTCTTTTTCCCCATAGACAATTACACCTGCGTTAATGCGTTCTACGGCTTGGACTCTCGAGTTCAACCTTATCTGGACACCGGCTTCTTTTGCTTGCTGCCCTAGGAATAGGTCAAAAGAACTTCGATCGACGGCACAGGCCACGACTTTATCCCTTTCAACCGTGAACGACAGCCCTGAAGGCGAGAAGAAGCGTGAGCCTTTAACCTTGTTCTGGATAAAAGACCTGTGAACGGTGACTCCTATACTTTCAAGCCCTTTCAGGCTCAATAACCCGGCGCAATGGCAAGGACGCCCAATTTCTGTGTGCTCCTCCCAAACTGCTACTGTAGCTCCTTTTCGAGATGCTTCACGCGCTGCGATGAGTCCAGCCGGCCCAGCCCCGATAACTAGGATATCTGTCTCTTCGGTCTTCATAGCTTAATGACACTTTACCTATTATGTGAAACTCAGGCATTTCTCTTTGGTGGCCTCTGCGCAGTAAAGTTTGCCTGCATGTGGTTTAAATCTTGTGATGATCTGAGTTGCTTCAACTCTCGAAAAGGTCTTGAATGAACTGTTCTAAACCGTAGTAATATCTTCTACAATACTAAATTAATATTCAGGCTGACATGGGCAAGGAGGATACATATTGAGCATAAGGACCTTATACCTTATTCTCTCTGCGATCATCGTGTTAGGCGTCCTAGGCGCATGGTACTCCTACATATATCTCAGTCCTTTAAAGGTGAATGAAGACTTTGAAAGTGGCTTCATCAACTGGGTTGCAGACGCCGATGTCCCTCTAGACCCCAATAACCCCAGCCACTCCGTTGAATGGAATATATCGCACGTAACTGGTGCCGCCAAATCTGGCCAGTATTCTGTAAGACTGTTCATCGATGGAAGCCAGGACGATGGAACTATATGGATAGAGAGAAAGATCGGCGCCAAGAGGGACTGGCAAGTTCAAGTCAAGGTCTCTTTCCAGTTCTATAGTGAACAAGAGAGCTTCAATACCATCGCTGCAGTAGTTGCTTATGCCGGAGTCCGCAGTCCCGAGAGCGAGGAAGATTTCACGGTTGTTGGATCTGCCAACGAAGTTGCAGGTTGGAAGGAATACAGTCATGAGACGATTGTTGACACGGGTTCGAGCGAGGAACTGTGGGTTGCTGTAGGAATCTCTGTGCGTTGGGAGACCCAGATGGCCTATTTTATAGACGATGTTCAGATAGAGATTCGATGATTTACATAGACCGATAGATTGACAATCTAGGATTGTGTCAA
>CAYURV010000003.1:1835-29148 GCA_964447115.1 uncultured Candidatus Bathyarchaeia archaeon | reverse complement strand
TCCAGAAAGGTCAAAAGATTAAAGAAGTCGAACCACTCTTCTATAAAATCCAAGCCTCCGAGGAGGAACTGCAAGAAATGCTTGATAAAGTTGGATCTGCTCCGCAGAAAATTTCGTTCGGGGAGTTCTCAAAAATAGACCTTAGGATAGGCAAGATAGTCAAAGTTGAGAAAGTCTCCGGATCTGACAACCTTCTAAAACTTTCAATCAACATAGGCAACAACCAAGTGAGAACAGCCGTCGCCGGAATAGCTAAATATTATTCGCCTAAAGAGCTTGAAGGGCTTCAGCTGGCTGTGGCAACAAACCTAGAACCTAGGAAGATTTTCGGTATACAATCCGAAGTCATGATTCTAGCCGCACAAGACGATAAGAACGTCGTGGTTCTTCAACCTCATAAACCTGTCAAGACAGGAAGTAGAATAAGCTGACACGAATCCAATGAAGCAAAGCCTGAGTGAACGCATTGTCTCTTAGGATCGACCTTCATGTTCACACTTGTTACTCCAGAGACTGTGCAACTACTCTTGACGAAGTAATGCTATACACGAAGAAAATGGGCTTGAGTGGCGTGGCTATAACCGACCACGACACGGTTGAAGGCGCCTTAAGGCTTGTCAAAAACAGAAATGGGCTAATTGTGATACCCGGGATAGAGGTATCCACAAACCGAGGGCACATCATAGGTCTCAACATTGTCACGCCCATTCCGCCCCGGCTCGCTGTGGAGGAAACAGTGGAAAGGATACATGAGGCAGGAGGGATAGCCGTTGCAGCACATCCCTTGGCAGTCTTCAAAAATGGCATAATCGGTGTAGGCCTAGGTGGGAAAGTTGCCTCCTATGGCTTAGATGCGGTCGAGGTCGTAAACTCCTCAGTCTTCCCCTTTTTCTTAAATGGCTTGAGTAAGAGGTTTGCAGTTCGTATAGGCCTTCCACAGACCGCTGGAAGCGACTCGCACCTTGCAGAGACTATTGGTTTGGCCTACACCACTATAGAGGACGTTAGCCCCGAGCCAAATGTTGAAGACATCATCGAAGCAGTCAAAAAAGGCATGACTATGCCTTATGGTAAGCCTATACCTTGGAGGCTGAGACTTCAGAAAGTCTTGCGGAAATAAAAGAGAAAAATGGTGTAGTCGGGTTCTAGAGTTGGTATAGACCGAAATCAGCTTTCAAGGGTTTCGGTTCTTCTTCCGAGGGGTCTAGATCGTATATTTCAGGCACAATTGAACCATACCCGCTCAATAAATATCGCGATCGAACTCCAGTCATTACAAGTGTGACCCTAAGCATTCCCGCCAGATTTGGGTTCACCCTGGCTCCCCAAATGACCAAGGCATCATCACTCATCATCTGCGTAATGATCTCTCCGACCCTATTCGCCTCATCAATCGTCATCTGTTCGTCGCCTGAGACGTGGATCAGGGCCCCCTTCGCTCCTGTGTAGTCTATGTCAAGTAAAGGCATGCTTAGGGCTCTCTGCACCGCTTCCTCGGCTCTGTTCGGAGCATCTGACTCACCTATACCTGCTACAGCAACACCACCCTTCTTGACAATAGTCCTGAAGTCCGCGAAATCCAGGTTTATCAGGCTTGGTGACGAGATTGTATCAGTAATTCCGCCAATCATATTGGCTAAGACGCCGTCCCCAACTCTGAAAGCCTCATTTATCGGCAGCTGCGGTACCAGACGCATCAGCTTATTATTATCTATGATTATGACCGTGTCACATTCCCTACGCATATCAGTGAGCCCTTTAATAGCATAGGCAATTCGACCCTTCTCAATTTTGAAAGGCATTGTCACTACCCCAACGACGATCGCTCCCTTTTCACGGGCCAACCTTGCAACTATTGGGGAAGCGCCAGTGCCGGTTCCACCGCCCATGCCGGCCGTAACAAAGGCTATGTCAACGCCCTCCAATACCTTCGCAACCTGTTCTGCGGATTCCTCTATCGCTCCCCTACCAACTTCAGGATCTCCGCCCGAGCCCAGTCCGCGGGTAAGCTTCTCTCCTATCAGAATCTTCTGTTTCGCATGAGTAACGGTAAGGTGTTGCATGTCTGTGTTGATGGCAATGCATTCAGCACTTACATTGCCGGACTCCATCAGCCGACTTACCGTGTTGTTTCCTGCCCCTCCGACACCAAGGACCATTATGCGGCAAAGACCTGGTTCTCGAAGCCCTTCAGGTATGGTTTCGTTCCACATAAGCTGGAGAGCTTTATCAGCTATCTTTGACATGCTTCTCTCTTCCCCACAACTCCATGGCAATCAGGTCGCGGATGGCAACCCTGATGGCTTCCGCCCTATGTGGATAGTATCTCTTGGTCACTAGTTCGTCCAATGCCTCTAAGTATGGTTCGGGAAGATATATTGTTATAAGTTTCATTTTTTCACCTGTGAACCAAGATGAAGAATTGAACATAAATATCATTATAACATGATTTAATCATGATTCATACATGTTGGTTTCTTTAACTTATAAGTTTATCCCTATTTCCTGTTAGGCATAGAGTGCATTCATGTGAATATTATTCATCAGATTCCCACATATATTATGATTAATGTTGAAATTTATAACTTTGAGCCTAGGATAGTCAGACTTAAATAAGTGCATGTGTGGATTTGCTTGGTCAGAATGGTTCTCAGCAATGTCTCTACACTTCAAGAGCAACCAAGCGTTCAGCTTTCTAGCAGACCCAACAGTAGCAAAAAAATTTATGTGGAGGGATACGGGTGCGCTGCAAATAAGTTTGATCTTGAGATTATGCTTGCCCACTTGGCTAACGCGGGGTACCGATTTGTCGAGAGCGCCGACCTTTCTGATGTTATCCTAGTCAACACGTGCGCCGTCAAGAAGCCTACAGAGGATCGCATAATTGGGAGGATACGGCTTCTGAGCCGGTTGAACAAGCCGCTCATAATTGCCGGTTGCCTACCTAAGATTGACTTCAAGGCGGTCCTCAAAAGTGCGCCAGATCTCTCTGCTGCGTTAGGTCCCCAAGATGTTGATAAGATACTCGTTGCCGTAAGGTGCGCTGAGAATGGGAAGAGGAATGTGGTTTTCTGTTCTGATAGGTCAATTGCTAAACTAGAACAGCCTAAGATAAGGCTAAATCCCGCAATCGAGATCATAGCAATATCCGAGGGTTGCACTGGAGCATGCACCTTCTGTTGTGTAAGGTTTGCTCGAGGCGCCCTATGTTCGTATCCAAAAGAGACTATCGTCAAAAGGGTTAGTCAAGCGGTCTCGCAAGGATTGAAGGAGATCTGGCTGACATCGCAGGATAACGGTGCCTACGGCTTAGACATCGATGAAGACCTTGCTGAGCTGCTCACAGAATGTTGTAAAGTTAACGGCAAGTTTATGTTAAGAGTTGGGATGATGAATCCCGATCATGTATCACGAATCCTTCCTAAGCTGATAGAGTCTTACAAGAACGAGAAAATCTTCAAATTCGTACATGTGCCCGTCCAGAGCGGAGACGACGCAACATTGGCTCGTATGAACCGAAGATACACCGCGAAAGGGTTCAAGAAGGTAGTCAGCAAGTTCAGAAAAGAAATTCCGAAAGTAACGCTTTCTACCGATGTCATCTGCGGATTTCCGGGCGAAAGCCGAGAAGCTTTCGAAAAGACCGTTCGGCTAATAGAGGACGTGGAGCCCGACATCGTTAACATCTCAAAGTTCTTCGCCAGGCCTCGCACACCAGCGATGAGGATGAAACAGCTTGACGTCACCGAGGTTATGGACCGGAGCCGAAAGTTGACGGATCTGGTAAAGAAGATATCTCTCGATAGAAATCAGAGGTGGCTGAACTGGGAGGGTGAGATATTGGTAGATGAAAAGGGCCGAGATTCGTCCTGGATTGGGAGAAACTTCGCCTATAAACCAATCGTAGTAGAAAGCCATAGAAATTTGGCTGGGAAATTTTTGCGTGCCAGAGTCAACAAGGCTCGTTCAACTTTTTTAGAAGCCGAGATCGTTGACTACCTTTGAACTGTAAAGACTTCTACTTGATTGAAGAGATCCTTCTATTCGTTGACCATCCTGTTTATTTTTTCTTCGATGATGTGCCCGTGGCAGTAGACAAGGGCTTTTTCTACGCCCTCAACGTTCTCTGCCCTAGTTTTTATTTCTATTGCTAGTCTTACAGCCATTGGACAGACAGGGCTTGAGGGCGTGAAGTCTATTCTTACAACTCCGGACTCCGTCTCTTTGACGCTTCGGATCATCTTCATCTCACCGAAAGTCAATCCTGTTTCGAAGTCTACTATTTTTTCAACCTCAACCAATACCTTTGTGCTCAAGTCGGTCATCGCATCTTCCCACACTGTTTCAAGATTGGTTCGCTTTGAATTCTTCAAGAATACGGGTCTTCTCTTTATAAGATTGTGGGTAGAATATTCATATACATGATGATTCTCTGGGTTTGAACAACCGTTCGCCCATCAATCATCTGAGTGGAGAGATGAGATTGGCTATAAGAGAAGAACAGATATCTATGATATTATAGAAAAAGGGATCCATGATGAAGCCAAAAGTCTACTATGAGGAAATGCTACCTCATGAGCTGGAAGAGGCTGTGGCAAGATTTCCCGTTGCATACTGTGCCTTCGGTTCGCTGGAATGGCATGGAAGGCATCTGCCTTTAGGAAACGATACCCTCAAGGCTTACCATATACTCGTCAAGACGGCAGAAAAGTTCGGGGGCGTAGTTGTACCGCCAATTTACTGGGGTTTCCTCAGCAAGTGGCATCCGTGGACAATGGACTTCTTTGCTGAATCCCAGAAACCACTTGTTGAGGAACTGTACAAGAGCATTTTTCTAGGTCTTGTCAATGTCGGTTTCAAGGTGGTCGTCGGCGTAACAGGACACGATGTCGAACTGCAGAAGGATGCTATACAAAAGGCTGTGGAAGCGGTTAGAGCGACTGGGAAGGCTACGGGATTTGCCATGATGGAAGGAGACCTTTATGATCTGACTGAGGATAGGATGGATCACGCAGCCCACTGGGAAACATCGCTCATGATGCACCTGAGACCTGAACTCGTGGACATGGGCCAGATCAAGGAAGAAGACCTAGAGAGCGAGGAGGGAAAGAAGGAAGCCGGCATCTATGGACTTGACCCTAGAATCCACGCTTCACCGGAATTGGGCAAGAAGATTGCCAACTCCATTGCTGAACGCATAGGACAAAAAGCCCTAGAATTACTGGCAACTCTGAAATGATGATCCCTCTAGTCGAATCAAGCCATTATCTCGGTCTTTAGACTCAAAGCGTTCCCCGGAATTACCTAGACCTAGGAATGGTAACAAGAGGCTTCTGGGATCCTGAAAACATGGAAAGGCTTCGTGGCACAGAGGCGCCCAGTCTGGTTACTGTAGGAAAGCCTTTTGAAACATCCCTATATTGGATCAAACATCAGATTCAGCAGTCTTATATGAATGCGAGAGCTCCTCCTATGATTGTGTGCTACAATTAAGCCTTTATGCCGGGTGGATGGTCATGTCATCTTTCAAATCCACTACCGACGTTCGCTCCAATCCATATTCCTAGGGCCATTGCGATGCATGCCAAGACGAAGGATTCGTGATGCAGGTCATTCGTTTGAAACCATGCTCCCCAATACAGATATTGATGGAGCATTACTGAGAAACCGAGACCGAGAACCAGCAATATGAGAAGCAATATGACCCTTCTCGGATGCGTCATCTTCTATATCACCCTAAAGCAGGCTAGATATCGAGGCGAACATTCTATGTGTATGTTAACCTATTTCTAGTTATAACCTTAAATATGGAAGACGGCTTGTTTAAGCTGTGAATCTTACCAGGTTTCATCTCTGCATGGAGTGAAGGCGAGTTAAGATGAGTGGTAGTGAAGTGGACGTGAGATATGAGGCTCTCAAAGAGATTGTGATATTGCAGCGGAACTGTTTCTCATCTCCAGACGACTTAGCACGGTTTGCCTCAGTGATAGCAGCCGGAAAGACAGCTGGGTTGTATTGGGCTGAAGGTGTCGTGTTTCTATACTTTCTCCTTCCAGCTTCAACAGAAACAGTGGCAAAGGCTCTGACGGAGAGAGGGCGAGTTTACTGGACCTTAGTTGGCTACGCCCTCATGCCAAAACATCAGCATATAATCGAAACAAAGGAAAAGATAATGGTTCCAGTTATCGATATGTCCTCAGACCCCGTGATCAGAAAGGTCGCAACGTGGCTGAAAGAGCAAAAACAAGGATAATTCAAACCGCTTGAATGCTTTCTGCTTTATGTAGTCCTGAGAAGGTTGACCGCTTGAAGATAGGAATTCTAACACGTAATGAGGAATCTTGGTGTTCTTCACAACTCAAGAATTCACTTTTAAAGAGAGACCTCATCCCCTTCAGTTTCGGTTTTCCGACACTAGCTGCTTGTGTGGGATTCAAGCCTGAAGTTTTCATTGGCAAAACTGATTTTCTCAAAAACCTCACGGCGGTCATCGTACGCCCAATTGGACGTGGCTCGCTGCAGGAGATAATTTTCCGGATGGATCTTCTTCATAGACTTGAGAGGCTGGGCATGTACATACTGAACCCTCCTTCTGCCATTGAACGTTCAGTGGACAAGTACTACGCTTTAGCACTCCTTGAGGAGGAAGGTCTTCCGGTTCCACGCACCATGGCAACGGAGAACGTTGATAACGCTTTGAGGGCGTTCCATGAATTGGGCGGCGACGTTGTCGTTAAACCAATCTTCGGTTCACGTGGGATGGGCTCAACAAGAATATCAAACCCCGATGTTGCCGAAAGAATCTTCAGAACGCTTGTCTTTCACCACCAGGTCCTATATATCCAAGAGTTTATACCACATGAGGATTACGATGTCCGAGTTTTCGTCTTGGGAGGCCAGGTTTTGGCTTCCATGCGCAGGGTTGCAGAATCTTGGAAGACGAACGTAAGTCTTGGAGCAAGACCGCTACATTACGAGCCACCGGAACTGATTGGGAAAATAGCGCTCAAAGCCGCCGAAGCAGTCGGTTGCGAGGTCGCGGGCGTAGATATCCTAGAAACCAAAAAGGGGCCGTTCATAATCGAACTTAACAGTCAGCCTGGCTGGAGAGGTTTACAGTCTGTCACGAAGGTGAATATTGCGGACGAGATCGTTAGGCATGTTCTTGAGAGAGTGAAAGGAAACGGAGATTGATGGAGAAATCCGCCATAATTCTTGCTGGAGGCGTTTCTAAGAGGTTCGGTCAGGACAAGGGCCTTGTCCAAATCGGTGGGAAACCCCTTATCTTAAGAGTTTTTGAAAGAGCCCGAGAAGTCGTAGATGAAGTCATAGTTGTGGTAAGCTCAACGGCTCAGAAGGAATCATATGCACTACTTTTTCCAAGAAAGACAGAAATTGTGGTTGATGTTTACGATTCCAGAAGCGTTCTTGTCGGTGCCTTGACCGGCTTCATGAAAGCACAAGGCGAATACTCTCTTCTCTTACCGTCGGACACACCTTTTGTTTCCAGAGACATCATAAGGCTGCTCTTTGAGATGTCTCATAATACAGACGCGGTTATCCCTAGGTGGCCAAACGGATACATCGAACCCCTCCAAGCTGTTTATAGGAGAGACTCTGCTATGACAGCTGCCCGAGAGGCCGTACAGAAATGCGAGACTAGGATGCAGTCCATGATTTCCCTGCTCAGAAGAGTGAGGTACCTCTCTACAATCGTCGTCAAAGAAATGGACCCTCATCTGACAACGTTCCTCAACATCAACACTCCGTCAGATCTAAAAAGGGCTGAGAGACTGATTAAGAGAAATATCGACCGCTCATGAATCTGAAGGATGTTTATAGGAACAGGCATTTTTCCCTCGGCCTGACGAGATCTCTGGCTGTGGCTTCTTCGGATTTTCCATACGGGTAGCCTCTGATTATCGCTACAGGTATGCCCTCATCGACCTGTCCAATGACTAGTTCAGCCGCTGACGACAGTTCATCTGCTATGGCCGTCTGTTTAATCTTGATCGTGTATCCGAAAAGATCGGTTTCACCTCTTCGGTCGCGGATCGGTTTCATGCCAGCAATACCCACAGCGACATTGATCTCACCATTCCGTAAGGCGCGCCCGTGAGTATCCGATATAATCACAGCTACGTCCTTACCTGTGAGCTGTCTTATCCTTTCCCGGAATCTTCGAGCTGATGAGTCTGGGTCCATTGGCAAAGGAGCTACATTTCTTTCTCCAGGAACATTCGACCTGTCGACCCCAGCGTTGGCGCAAATGAAGCCATGGTTAGTTTCTGCGATTATATGACCGTCTCCCATGCGGACGATTGCCTTAGCTTCCCGGAGAACAACCTCAACCAGAGCAGGGTCCTTGTTGAACTGTGTGGCAATGTTCTTAGCAAAGTCGGATGGGGTCACACCATCGAGATCTATGACATTTCCTTCTGCTCGTGAGACTATGACGTGAGTTACAACGATGATGTCCCCCTCCTGGATTGGTGTCCCCTGCCTTTCCGCGGTCTTGCATATCAATTCACCAATGTCGTCCCCTTCCTTGATGATCGGCAAGCCCTCGACGGGGATGATTATAACAGTCCACATACCAAGCGTCTCCATGCCTGTTCATCATACACTGTGAAAGATGCTTTTATACATGCTAGAGCTAGGATCTATTCTTGCAGTTTCGGGCCCTTGCTCTCAACAATGTACGGTATCTTTCTCGTTCTGAAGGCAACAAGGCTATCATTAAAATCCATCAAGTATGAGAGCAACAGAGTCTTCCCAAACTTTGTCAAGGCAAAGATAGGGATCACAACGCCTGGATGCAAAATAGCTCTCAGTCCAATCTTCTCACGTGCAGGTCCGGATGCGCTCGCATAGACAACATCTGCCCCTGACAAGATTTTTATAACGTCAGCTGCATCGGCGCAAGTGTTGCAGACAGAGAAGATGGCAACTTGAAGCCTTTTACCAGATGTAAATCTCAAGGTCTATGTTTCCATAGTCTTGTTGTATATATCATCCAGTGACAGTTATCTCCGAGGGCTAAAAACTTAAAAGACAAAGAGATCACAAGTTCACTTGAGTTGGAGGCTTGTCAAGATGCCATGCACGGTTGTAGTTTGCGGCTTTTTTGGAGACACTGGCAAAGGTAAGGTCATATCGTACCTCGCCTTGAAAGACAAGATAAACGTTATGGCTAGGGCTGGTGTAGGTCCGAACGCTGGACACACTGTCGTCTATGGAGACAAGACTTACAAGGTAAGAATGGTTCCAAGCGGGTTTGTTTATGATAGGTGCCGTCTTCTTGTAGGACCTGGTGTGCTTGTCGATCCCAACGTTCTGCTTAAAGAAGCTGAGTTCTTAGATGTTTGGGACCGATTAGGGGTTGATCCGCAATGCGCCATAATCGAGTCCAAGCACATTGATGCTGATCGAAAGGGCTACCTGGCTTCCGAGATAAAGACGACTGGAACTGGTACCGGACCATGCAACGTTGACAGAGTGCTAAGAACTGCCAAAGTCGCACGGGACATGCCTGAGCTCGCAAAGCTTCTGGCAGATGTCCCGATGGAGATTAACAACGCACTTGATAGAGGAAAGAATGTTCTGATTGAAGGCACACAGGGTACCTTTATCTCTCTTTGGCATGGGACCTACCCCTATGTGACCTCAAAGGATGTTACCTCTTCAGCGGCATGCGCAGATGTGGGTGTAGGACCAACGAGAGTCGACGAAGTTGTCCTAGTCCTTAAAGCATTCACAACTAGAGTAGGAGCTGGTCCGCTACCAGGTGAAATTTCTTGGGAAGAAGCCGAGAAGCGAGGCTGGGCTGAGCTAGCCGCGGTGACTGGGAGAAGGCGGAGGGCTGCACCTTTCAGTTTTGAGCTTGCCAAGAGGGCAGTCATGCTGAATGGAGCTACCGAGGCCGCTGTGACAAAAATAGATGTTGTCTTTCCGGAGTGTAAAGGCGCAAAATCCTATGGCGAACTCTCAGACGAAGCCAAGAAGTTCATCGCCAGTGTCGAGAAAGAGATAGGCATTCCTGCGACGCTTCTAGGCACAGGTCCTGAGGTATGGGAGATTGTTGACCGCAGATCCGATTATTCCAAGGGTTAAATGGCCAGCCTGATCAAACGGAAAACGCATAAGTCTCGCACATTCTTTGACGACACAAACATTTTTTTTTGTAAATGTCTTGGTAGCGGGGGGTAGATTTGAACTACCGTTAGAGGCAGCTTGATCTGACTGCTATCTCTGGGTCTCTCAGACATGGAGCCTTATGAGCCCAGCGGGTTAAACCTGGCTACCCCACCCCGCTGCGTTCCTTTACGGTTCATTTGCCTGAGTTTCTAGATGGGTTTATGTCAGAATTAGTGAGCTCTGCAATAAAAGAGTTGCGACTGGGTCTTCTTCTTGCCTTGTCGATATTCGCAATCGTCAGCTGTCTTAATCGCGAACGATTCAAAAACGATAAATCTTGTATGTCTGAATCTATTACGAGGGCTGCACTATTGGTCAAGGAACTGGCTATCATCGATAAAGCCTCTCGCAAGAAGAGGTTGCCTCAACCAATTCGTTCAAAGGTTTTCGAGGTTGTAGGCCCGTACCAGATGAGGGAACGCTGGGAAGAGATCACTAGCATTCCAGATAACTGTCTGCTCCTGAAGACAAGAATGACTGGAATCTGCCACGCTGACTTAAGATATGTTAGTTGTTCACGTCCTCCGGAGATCTTGCGAGAAAGGTTGCCATTAGCGGTCTTTCATGAGGGCGTTGCCGAGATAGTGGAAGTCGGAAATTCAGTTGGCAATCTTTCCAAGGGAGATCTCGTGGTGATAGTGCCCAATATTCCATGCTACGTGCATGACCCAAATAAATATCCAGACATTTATCGCGCTTGCAAGGCTTGCAGACCTGAAGGAGCCGGAGAAAACCTTTGCGAAGATGTCAGATTCCTGGCAAGCAATGCCCATGGATTGTCGAGAACTTTCCTAGTTCACCCGGCGAGCTGCGTCTTTCCTGTGTCTGAAGATGTTCCTGAAGAGATCACCGTCCTAACAGAACCCTTGACGGTCATCAACCGAGCTGTCAAACAGTCTGGAGTTAGCTTTGATGATCGTGTTGTCGTTCTCGGCGGCGGGTTTATGGGTTTTGTGGCTGCCGCATTGTTATCTACGATCGTAGGAATACCCAAGAATAATCTTCTCGTGACTGACATCTTCGATTTCAAGCTTGAGAAGTGTAAAGACTTCGCGACTACAATTAACACGAAAGATGGAATACCCGGCGAGAAGTTACTTTCTGCCTTCGACGTGGCCTTCGAATGCGCAGGTGGAAGAGCTGCGGAAGCCACTATAGATCAAGCCCTATCGCTTTTGTCTCCTGGAGGAATGTGCGTACTTGTAGGGGTAAGCGAGGAAAGGATCCCAGTGAAGACGAGAACCATTCTTGATAGGGGGTTGACCTTGAAGGGCACAACCAGAAGCGCGGCCATCGATTATCCCGACGTTCTGGAATGGCTGAAAATGGAAGAGTTTAGAAAAATGCTTTCGCGGATAATATACCCCAAGGTTTTTCCTGCGAAGGATTGTGAGTCCATAATCTCAGCGTGTAGAACAGCGGAAAACCCGGAGACTCATGGCAAGGTCTTGATCAACTGGCGTTGAAGAGCTGAAATGCGAAGAAGAGAGTGACCATAAAATGTATTGCGCTGTCTTAGAAGGACCAGAAAAAATGAGAGTAAAGGAAAGGGAGATTCCTAAGATAGGAGATGGTGATATACTTGTCCGAGTTGCGGCATGCGCTATCTGTGGAACAGACATTAAGAAGTATTTTCGCGGTCACAGGTTGATAAAGTCTTATCCAATTGTCCCTGGGCACGAGCTCTCAGGTGAGATAGTTTCTGTCGGTAGAAAAGCGCGAAGATTCGACATTCAAATAAACGGAGAGAAGGAGACTAGAACTTTCTATGAAGGCGAGAAAGTTGTCATAGCCCCGGTCATAGCATGCGAGAGATGCGTCAATTGCCTTGAGGGTCGTCCTGAATCATGCAACATCCGAGAGGACTTCGGCTTCAACTATGATGGAGGATTTGAAGAATACACGGTCATCCCCGAGAAACTCTTGACTA
Source organism: uncultured Candidatus Bathyarchaeia archaeon (assembly GCA_964447115.1). Classification (GTDB taxonomy): domain Archaea; phylum Thermoproteota; class Bathyarchaeia; order Bathyarchaeales; family DTEX01; genus CAYRBK01. The sequence continues at coordinate 17,021 of CAYURV010000003.1, read as the reverse complement.
AGAAGATCAACCCCGTTATTCAAGTCCCGGATGGTGTTCCACTTTATATGGCTGCGGTTTCAGAACCGTTTGCATGTGCACTTCACGCGCACAAGAAGCTGGTGAGACCTGGAAGATGGGATAGGAGTAGAAATGTCTACGGCGTCGTTCAGGGCATAATTGAAGGTGATGTTGTTGTTGTGATAGGAGGCGGACCTCTTGGTTGTATGCATGCTGAATTGGCCAAAAGTTCTGGGGCTGGAACAGTCGTTGTCGCGCAGCATTCCGAATGGAGGCTGAACATGATAAAGACCCTAGGTGTAGCTGATCACTATGTGCTCAATGATACTACAGAGCATCTGCTTGACTCAGTGAACAGCATAACGGATAGCCGTGGGGCAGATGTCGTCATAACTGCAGCCAGCAGCATGGAGGCGCAGGTTCAAGCCTTGAAGATTGTTAGGCAAGGTGGAGTTGTCAGCTTCTTCGGTGGCGTAGATGAGGAAACGGTTGGGATCCCCACGAACAAGATACATTACAACGGGCCATTTATCACAGGAACGAGTGGTGCCTCGCCGTACCATATACCTATCATTTTGAGGCTCATGGCTGAGGGGAAAATCGACGCCACGAAGTACATTACACACCTGTTGGGGCTACATCACTTGGAGAGAGTCCTACTCGTAAATGGGGTTCCAGCCTTTACATCACTTAGCGACATAATATCCAGACACGGCGAAGGCTACCTTGATTTTCTTTACGATCGGAGCCTAGACTTAGAAGGCTGCAAAGATCTTTCTGAGAGGGCTAAAGTCTTCAGAGGAAGCATACTTAAAGCCTTAGTTATCCCCTCGTTCTCCGAAGAGAGAGGTCTTGTATCATTTTCAAAGGTGGACCCTCAAAAGCGAAGGGAAATCCTCATTAACATGGTAAGATAACCTTGGAAAGATACCTATCTATGAAGATGGTGATTCATGGTGTCATTTCTTATAGGGGTTGATCTAGGCACCTCGGCATGCAAGACAGTAATCTTCACACTTGACGGTAAGAAAGTATCAGAAGCCCAAAAGGAATACCCCGTCTACCATCCCCAGCCTCGATGGGCTGAGCAGAAGCCATTGGATTGGTGGAATGCTGCTGCTGGCACAATTAGGGAAAGCCTCAGCAAAGCGGGCATCCGCCGTGATGAGATTGCTGGATTATCGGTGGACTCCCAGAGAGAAGCCGTAGTCCCTATAGGAAGAAAGGGCGAAGAACTTTACAATAGCATAATCTGGCTTGACAATCGGACGGGACCGCAGGCGGAGAAGATTGGGGGGTTGATGAGCGAGGAAGAGATTTTGTCCATAACGGGCGTCAGCATAGACCCCATCTTTTCAGCTTCCAAGATTTTGTGGTTAAAGGAGAATGTGCCAAAAGCCTTCGAGGATGCTGAATGTTTCCTTTGCGCAAAGGATTACATCACATACAAGCTCTCCGGTCAACAGGTCACGGACTATTCAATGGCTTCCAGGACTATGCTCTTCGACATCAGAAAAAGGGCGTGGTCTAAGAAAATATGCTCTGCCATTGGCATACCTTCTGAGAAACTTCCATCTGCAAAGGAATCATCAGCGGTTGTCGGAGAGGTCATGTCCGAAGCCTCAAAAGAGACTCTTCTTCCTAAAGGTGTGCCAATCGTGAACGGAGGCGGAGACCGACCATGCGAATGTCTGGGAGCAGGCGTAACCCAACAAGGCCCAGTGAATATAGGGACTGGCACGGGGTCGGTAGTTGAGGTGCCTTTAAGCAAGCCAGCCATTGACATGAAAGGAAGGGTCAATTGCTGCTGTCACGTAATCCCCAGCACATGGGAGTATGAAGCCATCATAACCACCACTGGAGCTTCTCTACGCTGGTTCAGGGATACGTTTGGGCAGGAGGAGAAGTCCGAGGCACAAAGAGCTGGTCGCGACCCTTATGACCTTCTTACGGAGAAAGCTTCAAAAACAAGCCCTGGTTGTGATGGGCTCTTCTTCTATCCCTACCTTACGGGCGCCTTCTCACCTAAGTTTAACGAAAAAGCTAGAGGAGTCTACTTCGGTATCAACCTGTCTCATACAAAGGGCCACTTTGTTCGAGCCATCTTAGAAGGTGTAGCTTTCCAATACCTCGAAACCTTCGGTCTTCTGAAAGAGCTCCACGTAAACGTTGAAGAGGTAAACATGGTTGGAGGAGAAACGAAAAGCGATTTTTGGAACCAGCTGAAGGCAGACGTTTTCGGCAGAGACATTCGCATACCAGAGGTTGACGATGCAGCTGCCTTAGGCGCCGCTCTTTTGGCTGGAACAGGAACGGGCCAGTATTCGAGCCTCCGAAAAGCTGCTGAAGATGTGGTCAAGATAAAGAAGGTTTACAGGCCGGACCTGAAGAATTGGAAGACATACGCAAGAATCCATGAGGACTATAGAAAAGTTTATTCTTTCATCGAGAAAGCCTTCGAAATATACTGAATCAGACCTCCTTATTGCTCTCTGCTAAAGGTAAAGGGACGAATCTACAAGACCACAAGTTAAGGGATATGGCTGATGGCTAGAATTTATAAGTTGAGCGGAACATACAGAGAGTTATGACGAATCAGAAAATAGTAGTCATAATGGGTTCGAAAAGCGATTACACTTTCGCCCAAAGAATCGGAGATTTCTTAGAGAAGTCAGGCTTCACCGTAAAATGTGAGTATAATGTATCCTCAGCTCACAGAACCCCCGACACCCTGTTGGAGAAACTGAAGAAATACACTGATTCAGGTGACGCCATAGTCTTCGTAACAGTTGCCGGCTTGTCGGACGCCCTCTCAGGAATTGTAGCCGGCATCTCAACTTATCCCGTAATAGCTTGCCCGCCTGACATTGAAACATCAGGCTGGATAAAGGCATTTTCATCCGTCATGACCCCTACAGGCGTACCAGTTCTTCTTGTTTCGAAGCCTGAAAACGCTGCGCTGGCAGCGCTGAAAATCCTAGCACTAGCAGACCCTTTGCTACGCAACGGGATAGAAAGATATATGGAAAGAAATAGGAAGGAAATCATGCAAGCTGACAAGGAGATTGCTAACAAGAACCAATGATTGGAAGGTTGACGACTTTGGACACGGATGCAGAGAACATAGTCTTGGAGACATGTCTTTCCTATCCCTTGCTCAAAAGGGGGAAAGTAAGGGATTTGTACGATCTGGGTGATAGACTTCTCATCGTCTCCACTGACAGGATATCCGCCTTCGATGTAGTTCTACCCAATGGTATACCGTATAAAGGCGAAGCCTTGAATATGCTTTCTGTACATTGGTTCCAAGAAACCGAGAAGATCGTAAAGAACCACCTTCTTGACGTTGTCGATCCCAGAACAGTTCTAGTAAAGAAGGCAAGCCCGATCAAGGTAGAGTTCGTCGTCAGAGGCTACCTTTACGGCTCAGCTTGGGACAACTACAAGAAGGGAGAAGCTATCTGCGGAATCAAGCTACCACCGGGCTTAAAGAAAGCGGAGAAGCTCCCACAACCGATACTCACGCCTACTACGAAGGCCGACGTCGGGCATGATGTTGAGCTGACAAGAGAAACTGCTGCAAAGATGATCGGAAAAGATCTTGCAAAGGAGATTGAAGAAGCAAGTCTGAAGATTTACGAACACGGGTCTGAGAAGGCTGAATCCAAGGGCATCATAATCGCCGACACGAAGTTTGAATTTGGCTTGTGCAACGATGAAGTCCTGCTTATCGATGAGTTGCTGACACCTGACTCTTCTCGTTTCTGGCCCATGGATGGGTATAAGGTGGGGAGAGACCAGCCCAGTTTCGACAAGCAATACGTGAGAGATTACCTGATGTCCATCGGTTGGGATAGGCAGCCCCCAGCCCCAAGATTGCCCGGGCATGTTGTCCTTGAAACTTCCAAAAAGTATATAGAGGCGTATGAAAGATTAACGGGAAGAACGTTTGGTGGTTGGGCATGATTGAACGGGAAGAGATGCAGGAACTAGCCAGGTCTTATAAAGAACCTGTCGCACTGAACTTGGGTTCTCATTCAGCTCTTGACGCATGGCAAGGTCAACGAACGTATGGGTTAAGAGGCATAATCTACGTGACAAAGCAGAGGGCAAGAATCTACCTGCAGAACCCCATGGTCGGCGAGCCCGGTGAGAAAGTGGAGGACCTTCCAGCAGCTGTCAGAAGAGACCTGGTTGTTGTTGAGGATCCAAGTGACATAAAGAAGAAAGGCTCTTGGAAGGCTGTGATAATTGTACTTGATAGCTATGAGGACATAATCAAGTATGTGGATGAGCTCGCTGAGTTGGAGTGCATCCAGATTCCGAATAGAGCTTTCTCAACCTACGTGAGTGGGGATGCGTACTGCAGCCTGATCGAGAACGAATTTCCCGTTCCCATAATCGGTTCCAGAAGGCTTTTGAAGATCGAGAATAGAGGGTCTATCGAAAAGGACTACTATTGGTTCGCCGAGAAGGCTGGAATACCATATCCGAAGTCTTACAAATACAAGGTTTATGAAAAGGGGATACGTTTCGAGGAATACATAGACAATCCTCTCCTCCTTAAGGCCGAACATGCCCACAGAGAATATGAGAGAGAATTCATTTTTGCAGCTGACTCGAACGACCTCGAAGAGAAGGTCGAGAGAGAAGTTGAGCTTGGAAACCTCTCAAAAGAAGGCTTAGAATACGGCAGAGTCGAGCAGATCGTGCTCGGCCCTCACGCCAACTTCAACTTTTTTTATTCCCCCTTGAACGCCGAAGAAGAGTGGGGAGACGTGGACAACGCCTTCGCAAAGCTATATAAGACTACACTTAAGACGGCTCGGGTGCATCTGGCTAATGAGTTTCTCTCGATTGATGAACGGAGAGAGACGATCCTCGACGGCGTGAAGCGTCTTCCAATCGATGTGCAAGAGAAGATCAAACAGGTTCCGTCTTTCGAGGTCACGTGCCATCTAGCCATGAGCTTGAGGGAATCCCTACTCAAGGACGTGCACAGATACGCTGACGCCTTCCTCTTAGCGACTAGGGAATATGAACCGCCTGGCATAATTGGCGCCTGGTGTCTCCAAACATTGATAACATGGTCGAAAATTCCTGGGGCAGCGGTTGAATACGGACTTTATGATGTGCCCTCTGGCAAAGAGACTTACATGCACGTTCCCGTCACGCAGGATGTCGCAGTAAGGCATGGTGGAGGAACCAACGTACACATGGGCATAGGCTCTCAGTACGCAAACGCCATGTACCAAAGAAGGATGAGCACTGGCGACAGAATAGCTTTAGAGATGAGAAGAGCGTGGAAGAAAGGCAAACTTGAGAAGATCGTCACGTAGCTCCCAATAACCAAATGAGCATGGTCTTACCCGAAATGAGTTCGAAATATGCCGAAGCCGGTGTAGATGTTAAGAAACGAGGAATCGAAGCCTTCAAAGCGACTGTTCACAATCTTTTCCCAGAAGCCTTCTGCGTGGTGACCGAAGATCCTAATCTGCCGGGCTATGGTTTAGTGACACACGTAGACAGCGCCGGCAGCAAACCGGTCCAAGCCTACCTCAACTGGAAGGAGACTGGTGATCTCAATTGGTTCAAGGGGCTTGCTCAAGATGTCTTAGCCATGAACCTTAATGATGTTGCATGTGTAGGCGCGACGCCGGTTAACTTTGTAGATTACATCGCGTTAAACCCACTCAAAGTCCCTAGGGCTGAACTACTAAGGGTTTTGAACTCCGGGTTTAGGGAAAGCTTCAGCATTCTGAAAAAGCACGGGGTCAGGGTTCTGTTTTCAGGAGGCGAGACCGCTGACCTTCCAGACCAGCTTAGGACTCTTGACATATCGGGCATGGTTAACGCTCGTGTGAAACTTGGTGAGGTGGTGACCGGGGGAAGCATTAAGCCCGGCAACGTCATCATCGGTCTGAGGAGCGGTGGGAAGATGAAGTACGAGGAAAAGGAGAATAGTGGAATCATGTGCAATGGACTAACCTTGGCAAGGCTCTGTCTTCTGAACAGAGACTACCAGCAAAAGTATCCCGAGATCGCTGATCCCGAGGGCAGAGGCTACTACGGAAGGTTCAAGTTTGATCAATACATTGACGAACTAGGGATGACGGTCGGCGAAGCCCTGGTCTCTCCAATGAGGTTCTATGCCCCAGTCGTATGTGAGGCACTCAAGAGATGTGGAAACGCCATAACAGGTTTGGTCCATAATATGGGCGGCGGACTAACGAAAGGCTTGAGAGTCGGAAGGAACATCCATTACGTCAAGGACAACCTTATCCAGCCAGATCCAGTCTTCCTTCTCATCCAGAAAGAATCGGTAGAGACCTGGAAAGCAATGTTTGAGATATACAACATGGGTTTGGGCTTCGAGGTAATCGCTGACAAGGAGGCAGCCGATGAAATACTAAGCATATCTGAAAGCTTTGAGCTCGATGCCAAGGTAGTCGGCAGATGCCAAAAGAGCGACGGCAGAAACAAGGTAACCGTGAAAAGCCCACAGGGCAATTTCCAGTATCCTAGTTGATCCGGGTAATCCTCTTTCTTACTACTCTGGGCTCTTTTAATTGAACCTGTCCCACGTTACCGTTGGCTTAAGGCTAAACGTTCCAGGATGTCTGCTTTGGCTTTCATTGCACTGCTCATGACCTCTCGAACGTCGACAGTTTTGACTTCGCGGTTTTCCATGACCATTGTGCCGTTTACTAGAACTGTTTCAACATCTGCTCCCTTAACTGCATAGACGAGGTGGCTCGCTTCGTTGTAGACGGGGCACAGATGAGGCTTGTTGAAGTCAACTATCACAATATCAGCTTTTTTGCCAACTTCGATTGAGCCTATCTGTCCATCCCAGCAAAGAGCCTTGGCTCCGTCAACAGTCGCCATCTTCAAGACCGATTGTGCAGGCAGCAAAGTGGGGTTTCCATTGACGCCTTTATGTAGAAGAGCCGTGAGCTTCATAACCTCAAACATGTCAGCAACGTTATTTGAGGACGCGCTGTCCGTTCCCAACGAAACGGTCACGCCTGCCTTTAGAAGGCCGGGTACGGGGCTGATTCCAGAAGCCAGCTTGAGATTGGAAACCGGGTTATGGGAGACCTTGACCCCTCTCTTAGCCAGAAGTTGGATATCGCCTTTCGTCAGGCAAACACAGTGAGCCGCGACCACGTCATCTCCTAGGACGCCCAAGGAATCCAAATATTCCACGACTCCTGTTTTGACAGAGATGCCAAAGGTGTCCTCAATTTTATTTGGCTCGTCGCGTGTTTCAGCTACGTGCATGTGCCACATGATGGGCTGAGACGGTGAGCCATATTTTTCGTTGATTTCAGCGGTGACGACTCTAAGCTCTTTCATGTATTCTGGATCGACTGTGTAAGGCGCATGAGGGTTAACGCTGACGCGTATAGTGCCTTCATTCTTGCCGTGCCAGTTCTTGGCTAGATTCTCCAAGTTTTTTCTATCCCGATCCTTCCGCCAAGAAAGACAGCCATGACCTATGACGCCTCTAATTCCAACCTCGGCAAAAGCTCTCGCCTCGTTATATTCGTCCTTGTAGAAGTACATCGTGTTGACCGTCGTTGTCCCGCTCATGATGGACTCGACCGCTGTTAGAAGAGCGCCAACGTAATATTCATAGCCGGTCATGTGCCTCTCTAGTGGCCATATCCACCTTTCCAGCCATTCCTTAAGCGGATAATCGTCTGCATATCCTCTAAGGATACTCATGGCTGCATGCTGATGAGTATTTACGAGCCCTGGAATTGTAACTTTCCCCTTGGCATCTATCTTGTCGTAGCCAGTATACTTTCCCTTCAACTCGTTGCTCTTGCCAACGTCAACTATTCTACTATCTTCGATGACGATGGCCCCGTCTCGGATTGTCCCCTTACTGCCCATCGTCACAACGGTTCCGCCAATTATGATAAGGTTCAAAGCTCAATCACGCTCCACATACTTATCAAACGTTGAGATATTTCTCTCGAGATGGATAAAAGAAATATGGCTGACATCATATGAACTTACTGAGCGAAGACTTGTACAAAGTGAGGATAAGGAAATGGAGATATCACCAATCAAACATGACAATCTAGAGAAGTATTTCCTTGATTTGTTCAAGGCGGATGTTAAGATCGTCCGCGTTGAAGAGCTAGGCCCAAAAGTAGAAAAACCCAAAGAAGAGTTGAAGGGCTTCGGATATGGAGTTCCTTACGTGATCGAGCTTCTTGTCAAAGGGGAACCCAGAAAGTTTGTGCTTGAAACGATTCGTCCCGGCAGCTTCGGCCACGAACACTTCTCTGACCGGGCTCAAACACTTATCTGGCAACATTCAGCCTTCAACAAGCTTGAGTCGCATGTTCGCTCAGTAGACGTAGGCGCCTTCACGGTGGACAACTCCTTGGTATCCGTTGGCGGCTGCAAAGAGTTCTTCATAATAACCGAGTTTGTCGAAGGGCAACCCTATTACATGGACCTCGAAAGGATAAAGATGAAGAAGCAGCTCTCAGAGCTGGATATGGGTCGCTGCAAGGCTCTTTCAAACTACTTAGTCAATATTCACTCTGTTAAGGAAAAGAGTTTGCCTTCGATGTATGTTAGACGCATCAGAGAGCTGTTGGGCCATGGAGAATGCATAATGGGCTTAATAGACAGTTATCCAGCCGAGCTTCCATATGTTACTGATAGATTCCTAGCCAAAGTAGAAAAGAAATGCGTAGAATGGCGATGGAAGATCAAAAGAAAAACGTATAGGTGTACGCAGGTTCACGGCGATTTCCATCCATGGAATGTCCTCTTCAGGCAAGGGGTAGACTTCACAATTCTCGACCGGAGCCGAGGCGAATGGGGGGAACCAGCCGACGACCTAACAGCTATGAGCATAAACTACTTGTTCTATTCTCTTCAAATGTTCGGATGTCTCAAAGGGCCGTTCAAAGAACTCTTCGAAATCTTCTGGAAAAACTATTTAGACAAAACTGGGGACACGGAGATCCTGACCGTTGTTCAGCCATTCTTTGCCTGGAGAGGACTAGTGATTGCCTCTCCGATTTGGTACCCAAACCTCACGAGAAAAGTTCGCAGAAAAATCTTCCTATTCATACAGAATGTTCTTGAGACCGAAGAATTCGACATCCAGCATACCAACTCGTACCTAGGAAAGTAGTCCAATTCCTAATATTGAGGCGCATAATGCATGGACAATTCGCAATTAATTTAAGCGTCAGGAATCTGTCATCCGCATCATTTTGGGAGAGAATGCATAATATGAGGTTCAGGCTGAAAAATGTGAGTGTCATTTTTGGGAAATTAGAAGTTAGAGTCGGCCTGAAAGGAATTGGAAATATATAGTAGAGGTGCGACCAATCAATTTGTCTAGTACGCTAGATCCAAGATTGTGGGTCAGATTTAAGGGTCAGATGGACACGCAAAAGTTAAATAGTGAGGCATTGAAGATATCTTCTCCGGAGGATTTTGCAGTGTCTAGAAAAGCTGCTATGAAAATGACTAATGTCTTCCTATTGATCATCGTTGTCTTGATAGCTGGACTCGCAGGAACTATATACTACTTTTCAACTATGCGACCGCCAGGCCCTGCTACTATCTCGGGTAGGATCACGGATGCTGCAACTGGGGCAAATATTGCAGGCGCAACTGTATCGTTAGATGGATTGACATACAGTACAGCATCAGATGGTACGTTCTCGTTCACTGTTGAGGTTGGTAGCTACACTGTTGCAGTTGATGTGGAGGGATATGAGCCGGAAACGGTCCCAGTAGATGCTAGAGAGAGCAGAGAATATACTGTAGACATCAGTTTGGTAGTTCCGCCACTAGCGCCGAAAGAATTTCATAGGCGGTTCATAGTCGTGATCCAAGATGACGAGGTGACTAGAATTCAACTTTTCCAATCTGGTGTCTTCGATCGAGCCACAGTCACGCCTGCAAGGCTGAAAGACGTGAACGGAACAAAGCTGGAAAAGTACCAAATATTCTGGATGAAGGATCCAACAAGGACCGATCTGGCAATAGCATATATCGGCTTTAACACGCAGAAGGAGCCCTTAAACAATCTAAAAGTAAGACAAGCAATAGCCTACATGACCAACTATCCAGTGATCTTTGATCAGATACTCGCAGGCGTCTACTTCCCGGTTTGGGGTATAATTCCAAAGACCATACTAGGATATACCGAATTCGGAGTTACGCCATTCGTGTACAGCAGAGCTCAAGCTGGGCAGCTCATAGAAGAGTCTGGAATAGACCCCGCCAACTACACTCTTGAAATCACATATAACGCTGGAAACGTAGCTCGAGCACAGGTTGCCGCATTGCTTCAGACAGAACTGGCTAGGCTGGGATTCAACGTTCTTGTCAGAGCACTTCCTTGGGCTGCATACCTTGAGCATGTTGACACGTTCCAAGCTGACATATTCATTCTCGGCTGGCTACCTGACTACTTTGACCCAGCTGACTGGTCCCACCCGTTCATGTATGGTGGACACGTTTTCGAAGAGGTAGAGGCGATAAGGGTTGAAGATTCGGCTGATGTCAGTGAACACCTAGCGTCAGTAAAGGAGACAATCGAGACTGAAGAGTTCTTTGTAGTCGTGGGCGAGAAGGGCTCCGGTGCTCCAACACCAGCAGTTTCAGGTAAGCCGCTAATCGTCGTTCCCTACATTGTAGATGAAGAGAAAACGGAGGAAAACTGGGCAGACCCATATGCAATGGTCACGGTGGGAGTGTTGAACTATCGCAATGTTGCGATTGACGCCTTAGACGCAGTTGGGTTGAAGGTAGTTGAACCCGAAATGCGAGCAGCGATATACCATGCTATTCACATCGTATCAAACCGTGACGTGCCGTATGTTCCTATAGGCCAAAGATATGCTTCTATTGTCAACTGGAACTGGGTAACTGGAAGGTACATTAATCCGCTGTTCTCCGAAGGCGAGAGGGCTGATCTTCTTAGCACTTCTTCAGACGCTCCAGTCAAAGACCTTGGGATAGGAGACTACCAGAATGATCCTGAGACATATATATACAGCACTTTCGGTTGGCCGGACACACTTGATCCTGCAATAGACTATGAATCATTCGGCTGGCACATGTTCCAGCAGTTCGGTGACACGCTTGTAACATACTGGAAGGATGAGACGACTTATGTTGTTCCAGACTTGGCAGTTGCATGGGCAGCGAAAGAACCCGGTGACGAATTCTACTTCGTCATAAGGGGAGGAGTCGTGGCTTATGATGGTTGGAACGATGTGACCTATCCTATCGATGCGACCGATGTACTTTTCTCGCTATGGAGGGTCTCGAGGTTCATGCTTGATCCCTCAGCATTACTAGTCGATCTGCTCAAAGCTGACATGGACGCATCATCAGTGTTAACAGAGGAAGAGTTTGAAGAAGTCGCCAGCGGCGGATTAACAGCACTCATTGAAGGCAGGGAAGCTACTGTAACTAGCCTCGAAGAACTCTTAGATCACTTCGGATATGACGGCACTACTGCCGGGGTTCTAAAGCTTAAGCTGAAAGCGCCTCTTGACAAGGGTTTGCGTGACGCCTACTTGGGCATACTCTCGGGAGGCTTTGCTGAGATACTTCCTATGGAATACCTTCTAGGCGATGATTACGAAGAAGCTTTAGCGGCCGCCGAAGGCGGAAAGAACCCGAGTGCCTTCACCAACTATGTGAACGAGGTAGCCGACGAAGACCCAGGCCACCAGCTTATGCACGAGAATCCAGTTGGAAGCGGTCCATACTACATTAAGGAGATTGTCCCGAACAGCTACATTATCCTAGAGGTAAACCCGCATTACTGGAATGCGACACTTTGGGAAGACTTGTACGGTGTAACCGTTACGCCGTAAGGAAAAGTAAATAAACCCCCCTTTTTTATATCTAACCGATTCGCGAGTTTAAAGTGTGAAAGCCAGATGTCTTCGGGCATGAAGAGATTTCTGGTCAGGAGAATCATCACATTCACTCCTACCATCTTCGGAGTGATATTTCTTTCATTCATAATCGCCTATGTCTTACCAGCTGACACAGCACGGGCTTGGGCAGGCGGCGAAAAAGCAAGCCCGGTCACGATTGAGCGGATCAAAAGGCAGTATCACCTGGATGATCCGTGGTACCTCCAGTTTGCCTACCTAATCAAAGGCGTATTCACAAACAGTATTACAGATCCAATTACGGGAAACCTAATCTTCGAAGACCTATTTAGAGCCTTCCCAGTTACGGTTCAGTTGGCAATTTTCGGCATGTTCTTCACTCTGCTGATTGGTATATCTCTTGGCATACTCGCAGCTCTAAAGCGTGACACAAAGCTCGATACGGCAGTTAGGATCATGTCTCTTATAGGAGTGGCGACGCCTATATTCTGGCTTGCCTATATTCTTATCTACGTCTTCTTTGTCATGTTGGGCTGGATAAGCGTGCTTGGGGTACCTTCACCCTCACGCGTCATCACGAACATACCAATCCTGGATGCAATCATGTTAGGAGAGATTGATGTTGTTGCAGACATGATTAAAAGGTACACACTACCAGGATTCCTTCTGGGCTTTCTGAACGGTGGAGTATTGGCCAGAATCGTTAGAAACTCCTTCTTAGACGCGATTCAGGCTGACTACATTGACTACGCCAAAGCTAGAGGCCTTCCCAAAACATGGATCTGGAAGCACGCGTTCAAAAACGCTCTAGTCCCAATTATCACAGTGATAGGTCTCAGTATAGGCGGGCTTCTCACAGGTGCGATACTGACAGAAACAGTGTTCGGTCTACCGGGGATTGGCAGATATTCCGTGAGATCCATTTTCGGCTTTGACTTTCCTGCGATAGTGTGCGTCACCCTACTCTTCGGCATCGTTTATGTCGCCGTAAACCTGATTGTCGACATAATCTATGCGGTGATTGATCCACGGATCAGGTACTAAGAGGCGACCATGATGGACAAAAGAATATCCGATGTTCTTGCTGACGATTTCATGGGATCTGTCCAGAAACTGGGCGACAGAATAAAGCCGGGATGGGCCAACAGACATAAGGCGAAGCTTGACGAATGGCGCCTAATGATGTACGCCTACAATAGGTCCTTGCCAGGTCTTATCGGCTTCCTATTGGCATTGGGGTTTGTGGTTATGGGGGTCTTCGGGCCTTTCCTTGCAACCTATCGTTATAATGAGTTCCTCATAATTCAAAATCCCGATTATTCCTTAAAACCGCCAGGTGCCTACGGATTCGCTATTGGGACAGATTTCTGGGGTCGAGACTTATTCAGCCTCCTTCTCCAAGGCGCTCGTGTCTCCCTCATAATCTCCATAGTCACGATCCTATTGTGCGTGCCCTTTGGGATCGTACTTGGGTTGATGTCTGGTTACATCGGAGGAAAGGTTGATGAACTCATAATGAGAGTGACTGACATATTTATTGCATTTCCTGGTTTAGTCCTTGCTATAGCTTTTGCAATAGTGTTGCCCCCGCGAATCGTGAGTCTGCTAGTCGAATCTACTTATCTCCGAAGCTTCGTAGCATGGCTCTTCGCTGTTGAATATAGAGATGTGTTGCAGCTTTCAGGTGTCATATCCGTCATCATAGCGATGGTAATCGTTTGGTGGCCGAGCTACACGAGGGTTATCAGAGGATCCGTTCTCAGCGCCAGAGAAAACCTTTTCATAGAAGCAGCAAGAGCTTTGGGCGTCAGCACCTGGAGAATTCTATGGAAGCACATACTGCCGAATATCGTGGGACCAATCTTGGTCCTTGCCACTCTGGATTTTGGTTCAGTTATCATCACTGAGGCAGCTCTATCATTTCTAGGCCTAGGCGCCCAAGACCCTATACCTGAATGGGGAGCCACAATATATGCCGGTAGCCAATTCTTCCCTTCTTCATGGTGGCTTATATTCTTCCCTGGTGTCTGCGTTTTCACATCCGCCCTGAGTTGGAACCTTATTGGAGATACACTTAGGGATGTTCTAGATCCCAAGACAAGACGGAGCATCGAGTTCAAGGTAAAGAAAAAGGTTCCTGTAAAAGAGAAGGAAGCCCTGGAAAAGCCTTTGATAGCGCCGGTTGCTGCGAGTGGAGGTATAAGTGGAAGCATGGATAACGGTCCTAGACGGATTCTTGAAGTTAAAGATCTTACGGTCTCTTTCTATACATATGCTGGAGTGGTTAAGGCTCTTGATAGTGTCTCCTTTGACGTGTTTGAGGGTGAGACCCTTTGTCTCGTAGGAGAGACTGGTTGTGGGAAGACGGTAACTTCGAGAGCTATAACTAGGCTTATCCCATCTCCAGGCGAAATCGTCAAAGGCCAAATTTTATTTCACAGACGCGGTGGCGAAGTCGTGAACATCCTTGACCTTTCTGAAGAAGAGCTCAGAAAAATCAGAGGGGCAGAAGTCGCCTATATCTTCCAAGATCCAACCGCGGCCCTTGATCCATTATATAACGTGAACGCGCAGCTCATTGAGACTATGATGGCTCACGGAGGAGTCTCAAAGGATGAGGCGACGAAAAAGGCCGTCGAAATGTTGGTTTCTGTTCGCATACCTGACTCCAGTAAGCTAGTCAAGAGATATCCTCATGAGCTCAGCGGAGGTATGAAACAAAGAGTTGTCATTGGAACGTCACTCTTGAACAGCCCGCGACTTCTCATCGCTGATGAGCCGACAAGCAACATAGATGTAACGATCCAAGCTCAATTGCTAAGCCTACTTACCGGACTAAAGCAGGATATAGACATGACGATTCTGCTCATTACACATAATATGGGGATAGTTGCTGAAGTCGGAGATCGCGTAGCTGTAATGTACGCTGGGAAGATAGTGGAGATAGCATCTGTGGAAGACCTCTTTAGGACCCCCCTTCACCCCTACACTCAGGGACTGTTAAGAGCAGTACCAAACCCTCTCAAAAAGGTAGAGAGACTTGAATCGATTTCCGGCACAATACCCAACCTTATTAACCCGCCTAAGGGTTGCCGTTTTCATCCCCGTTGTCCCTATGCCTTTGACCGCTGCCCAAAAGAGGAACCAAAACTCCTCGAAGTCGAATCGGCGCACTATGCGGCCTGCTTCCTTTTGGGTCTAAGGGGAATCAAGAGTGGTTAGTATGACAGTGCCATTACTTAACATCAGCGGTCTTAAGAAATACTTCCCTGTGAAGGGGCTATTT
>CAYURV010000003.1:0-1735 GCA_964447115.1 uncultured Candidatus Bathyarchaeia archaeon | reverse complement strand
TCATGGCGTAGCGTGTTTCCTATACGATAGAAGATAGTCTTCAGACGCTACCATATTGACGCGAAAGGGCATCTTTAAAAATCTTCTTCACCTTAGGATCAGATGTGATAAGCCGTGAATAGATCGCATCGGGACGAAAACGGTTGACAGCGTCCCGCACCAGATTTTTCTTAACCAACCAGACTGCGAGGGGATAGTAGATAGTCTTTGCGTCCAATACCCTCAGATCAACGTCACCGCTTATGTTTAGCTCTGTTTCTAGAAGGCTTTTGAAGGTGCTAGTTGAAATTGCCAGACCGATGTGCTGTGTGATCTCAGATTCGAACTTGCCACCCAAAAGCAGAGACCCACCCATTCTTGCCATCTGCCACTTCAACATGTCACTACTGTCAATGGATTCCACGCTGCTTATGTTTGCCTCTGAAAATGTAAGTGTATGCCAGAGTTCTTTATATTCCCCTAGAACTTGTTCGGGTTTTTCGGCTAAAGGCTCTAATCTACACCCAGCTAACGGACAGGTTCCAGAAATATCAAATCCCTCCGCTTTCTTGGTTAGTAGTAGCCTAGCTACTCGCGACTTCAGAACCCCCGGGATCAGGGCATCAGTCGCAACAACCATTATTGTCTGGTCACTAGAATATCTGATATAATGCATCGGTTCCCAGATTAGTGGGCCGAATTTCTCCCTGTTGTATGAAGAGACATTAAAGGACACAAACACAACGTTAATTAGAAAAGGGGCGCTATTAAGGATTGCTGCCTCGCGCAATCTCCACTTACGGGCAATAAAGAGATAATTATTGGGCGGTCTTGTGGCGTGTCAAACAAGGGCTGGTGTGTCTGGATTACTGGTCTTCCCGGAAGCGGGAAATCCACCATTGCCCGTGCTCTAGTTCGAATGTTGGAGGAAAGGCGGATCAAAGCCCAAATTGTATCCTCGGATGCGTTGCGTAGAGTTATGACGCCCAATCCAAAATACACTGAGGAAGAGCGTGATATTGTTTATGGAACCATCGTCTTCGTATCCAAGCTTTTGACGGAGAACGGTGCCAACGTCATCATAGACGCAACCGCCAATAAGAAGAAGTACCGAGACAAGGCTAGAAGCGAGATAACCCGATTCATTGAGGCATATGTCAGATGCCCCTTAGAACTATGCATGGAAAGAGAGTCTAAACGGAAAGGACGCGTCTACCACGCGCCTAAGGCAATATACAAGAAAGCCCTGACCGGAGCCAGCAAGACCGTTCCCGGGATCGGCGTCCCCTTTGAGGAACCTGTTAGTCCCGAAGTAACCGTAGACTCTGACAAGATGAGCCCCGATGAATGCGCTCAGAAAATGCTCGAGACAATAGAAGAAAAGTTTCTGTTTTGATGCCTTCTTTTCCGTTGAATCTACATGTCCGGCGTGACGAACCTTCTGAGCCGCTGAAGCGAGTTGAGCTTCTCCCTATTCCCTAAACGTGCATTTTCGATGGATTCCTTTAGGACACGTATTGAGTCGTCCATGGCTTTCTTATCGACAGGGAACGGAACTCCGTCCTTTCCACCGTAAGCGAAAGAATACTTGACAGGGTCTTTCCAGCTCGGCTTCTTACCATACACAAGCTCGGAGATCAAGGCTAGCCCTCTAACCGTTGCTGGACCTATCCCTTTTATACCTAGAAGCTCCTCATAGTTTCGAGGCTGAAACTCGTAGGCTTTGCATAGCGCTTTCCAGTTTATCGTGGCTGGC
>CAYURV010000002.1:14733-29989 GCA_964447115.1 uncultured Candidatus Bathyarchaeia archaeon | reverse complement strand
GAAGCTACTTAATCGAACCAGCAGATGTAGATGTTAGCTTTGAAGCTCCTGAAGGCTTCCTGAGCAAACCAGTCGATTACACAATCTATATAGCTGGAGCGGTTGTCGCTGTTGTGGTTGTCTTAGCGGTCTTCATGATGCGAAGAAGACGCCCAAGACAGGTCTAGAAGCTGACGCCCACCAACCTCTCCTTTTTTTGAAGAAGCCTTTCTTACTTTCGAAGCTGCATAGTTAAGACTCTGTCACAAGCGTTATGAACATGCTCATGTTTGCCACGTTCAGCTGATGGACACAGGTGCTTTCTCGTTTCCTCTATACAAAAGACTTATTTTATCATACGTCTGAAGATATTCCAGAGGGATTGTGTGTTGAACAAGAGAAATAACATCCTGATCATCTCGGCTATCACAGTCTTGCTAGGCTGCATGATTCTGACACTCACACCGAGAAATGTGCAAGCAGCTGCTACTGAACATGTCTACTATGGTTATGTCCCACCCTCGACAGATGTCGTCCAATGGCCCACGCTTGAAGGTGGAAGACCGGGAGAAGTGGACGAAGTCATTAACGGAGTCAAGATCAACTACACTGTTCCTTCTGGTGTGGCGATACTGGATATCGTCGGATTGGCAGATGGGACGATGATAGAGATATGGGATCTCTATGCGAACCAAAGGCTCCACTCAGCAATGTTAAACAAGTTCGAAAAAAAGTTTTTCTACATAGCCTTCGGCACCTTCTTCAAAATCGTTGCGTCGGAGAGAGTGGCCGCGCTACTTAATGGCGGCGGAAACGTTTTCATCTATGGAGAAGTATCCCAATGGCCAGGAGGAGGAACAAGCACATTCTATCCTGCAGTAACAGGAGGCTTCAGAGGCAGAGAATTCATATTCAACGCTGCGCCGCCAACGCATCCGTATGCTTATTCGGTAGATATGATAGGGTACAACTTCTACCTCATGGCGCTTGAAGAGACAGACTGGACGCTAAAAGATTCAGTAGAAGTCTGGTCGACAAGTGAGCATCTGCGCCAACGCGGAAGAAGAACAATATTACTACAATCAAGGGTAGAACATCTTGGGGTACACGGCGGCGTTGGAAACGATGTGGTTTACCATCTAACCACAACTGGTGACGTAGAAGTCTCGTGCTGCGCGTTAGGAGATTTCATTGCCGTACCAGCGATTACAGGAGGATACGTTGGTAGACTGTTCTACGCGCCACTAGCCGTGACGTTGGAGGAGGCAGGTCGAACCGCGGCTTTCATAGTAATACCGTTAGAGGAAGGCGAGGTCAGAATCTACGATAGAGACCTTAACATGAAAGCCACACATTCGTTCACCGCAAGCGATGTTGAAGACAGGGAACACTGGTACTACAATCTAGGTGTGGGAAAGTTCGACTTGATAGCTGAGAGCACTGGCGACATAACCTTCATGGTCGGCCAGACAGAAGGAACGGCAGAGATAGGCTACTTGGGAGACGACATCACATTCATAGGGTCTAAGCCCAACCAGGAGATACGGTTCTACGCGCCGACTATGGCTGTGATCTTTGCGTCTGAAGATCTGACTATCACTATAGATGGTAATGCTCCAATGCAGATGGCTGGGGATGACTTTAGGCTTCTGGACTCAGGAGTTCACTCAATATCAGCAGACAAGCACGTCATCGTCGAGGTTCTGGCAGCTGGCTCAGGTTGGAACAACTGGGGAAGCTACTTAATCGAACCAGCAGATGTAGATGTTAGCTTTGAAGCTCCTGAAGGCTTCCTGAGCAAACCAGTGGATTATACGATGTACATAGCTGGAGCAGTTGTTGCCGTGATAGTTGTCCTAGCAGCTTTCATGATGAGAAGAAGACGAGCAAAGCAAGTCTAGAAGCGTAATTCGCAGCAATTCCCTTTTTTATGGCAATATGGCGACTGATTAGGCACGATCGACTGAGACGAACTTAAGCCGAGATTGCGTAAAGGATATTTGATCTGACACCGAAAGAGGGTTTGACACCGAACATGTTCGACAGACAGGCGGCAAAAGTAAA
The DNA here is from genome assembly GCA_964447115.1 of uncultured Candidatus Bathyarchaeia archaeon. Taxonomy (GTDB): domain Archaea; phylum Thermoproteota; class Bathyarchaeia; order Bathyarchaeales; family DTEX01; genus CAYRBK01. The sequence goes on along the minus strand of CAYURV010000002.1, from coordinate 27,946 downwards.
AACCTTCTATAAGAAGCTTGCTTTGAAATACGATGAACTGGCTTCATCTTCCCACTATAAGAGGATCTATGATGAGGTTACGTGGCGGTTCATAGAGCCCTTCCTACCCAGCAATGGCTTGGTCCTGGATGCTGGCGGCGGCACCGGTCGATGGGCTGTCCCCATGGCTGAGAGAGGCTTGAAAGTCATAGTCTACGACATATCAACAGAAATGTTGCAGATTGCCGCCACAAAAGCAGGCGACTTGGGCCTCGGTCATTTGATATCGACAATTCAAGGAGACATACGAAGGATAAAGTTTTCTGACGACACCTTCGATTTCGTACTAGCAGAAGGAGACCCGATTTCTTATTGCGGAAATCCGGAAAGAGCGGTTCAGGAATTAACCCGGGTTCTCAAACCCAACTGTTATATCTCGGCAGGCGTTGACAGCCTTTACTCTATAGCCTTTTCCATGCTAAACGTGGAGAATGAGGACATCGACAAGATCGAGTCGCTCTTGAAAACGAAGAGAATCTACGTCCAAGACCTGGGTTTCTATACGTGGGCTTTCACTCCTAAGGACCTAAGAGAGCTCTTTACAAAGTTTGGGCTGGAAGTTGTCAAGATGGCTGGGAAACCCGTACTATACCTGGGAAAACCGGAGACAAGTTACATTTTTGAAGACCCAAACAAGGTTCGTAAGCTTATTGAGATTGAACTTGATCTTTGCCAAGAACCAGCATTGCTAGGCTTAGGTGGACACCTTCATATAGTTGCTAAGAAGCCTGCATAGGGAATTTGTGTTCCTATCCTTCTGCAAAAGGGTTTCCGCAAGCCTTAAATGAGAATCTACAACAAATAACATAGACATGGCAGTTAGGAGTATGGTCGAAAATACCGGTCATCTCGTGATGAGGATGAAATCTTCTCACCAATCGTGGAAGACTTTATTGATTTATGCTCTTCTAACTATCCTTTGTTCTCCCTTCCTCACGCCATTCATCGCAGTTGGACAATCTCCCTCCCAGGGTCTTGAGATTCCTACCACTCCGCACGGGTTCAACATCGTTATAGACAATATCAACATGACGAACATTGCTGATCATGTAAAGGTCTTCTCAGCCCAATCGCGGTTTACGGGTTACCCAGGTTTCTTCGAGGCGGCCAACTACATCGCTTCTAAGTTTGAAGAGTACGGTCTTCAACCATATGGTGATGATGGAACTTATTTCGAATACTTCAACATCACAACTCCGATCGACCATGGCACGTTCCTGACCCTAGACGACGGCAAAAAGATCAAGGCTTACATGTTTTACCCGAACCTCGCAAACCCATGCCCTTATGAAAGCCCTGAATATGGTGATACGGTAGTATACTTGGGCAGGGGGGAATTCGAGGACTTCGCAGGACTAAACATCACCGGCAAGTTTGTTCTAATGGACTTCGCTTCAAAATGGCATTTCTACTTGGCCATGGCGGGTGGCGCCAAAGGAGTCATTTTCGTACCTGAAATCCCAGACCTCGTAATCCGCTCTGAAGCTGAACAGAAAGAGGTGTTCATCCCCGTTCAATTCCCTAGACTGTACGTGAGACTTGAGGATGGCGGAGAGGAGTTAGTGAACCTAGCTCGCAAGCATAGACAGGAAGGGATCAAAGTCCACATAAGTGCAAATATGACTTGGGAGAATATCAGAGTGCCAAATGTAGTTGGCTACGTATCGGGCAAAGACAGTGTTCTGTCCAAGCAGATCATCGTAATCTCAGCCTATTATGATTCGTGGTCAATTGTACCGGCGCTGTCCTACGGGGCGACAGACTGCTTAGGCGTTTCTGATCTTCTCGAGATTGCGAGATATCTATCTACACATAGACCGGATAGATCTGTCCTCATCGTTGGCCTAGCGGGCCACTACCAAGGTCTTTGGGGCGCAAGAGAGTTCGTTGAAAAGCATTTTGCCCAATTGCAGAGCGAGATCATCGCCTTCGCGGGCATGGATCTATCTAGCGGCTCGGACCAGATAGGTGTCTACGCTACAGGATCCGCCTACGTATATCAACGTGCGGACATTCTGTACCCTACTAGGTATAGCTGGCTCGTCGGGCGAATATTCCAGAATTACCTAACAGAGATGAAGATGTTGCTGGGGTCTTCATATGGCGAGAACTTCGTCGACGGAACGCTTGGAAGTCACCCAGCCTACATCGCTTCGGTTCGACCTTTGGAGCCCAGAGTCTACGGCTATTTCAGCATTCTTTCTGGAAGCACTCCGTATTACCAGTCTCTTTCTTTTCTCTTTGATTCGGATCCCTTCGTGTTAGCCATGTATGCCAACGGATTCACCTATCACACTTCAAATGACCTTAGACTGTACCAGAGAACACCGGCAGACACGTGGGAGAAGATCAACTTTGAGAATGTGCTAACCCAGGTCATGTTTGTCCATTGCACCTTATGGGCGTTCATAAACGAGGATGAGATAAGGGTCCCGACCAAATCCAGACTCCAAGATGACTGGGGGTACGTAGAGCTCACAGTCGAGGTCACTGAGTACAACATGCTAACAGACTTTCATGATCCCTTCAATTCGACTAGACACCCAGACCTCTGGCAAGACGTGATTGTCTTCTTTCAGTCTGCATACCCCGCCGGTCTTAGGGTTGCAACAAAAATAGATGAGGAAGGTAAAGCAGTCATCCATGGCCTAAAGCCATACCAAACTGGGTATGTCGATGCCTTCATTATCGACAGAAAAACTGGTAAGGTGACATGGTCCACAGATTTCGGAGTGTGGGCAGCTCCCGGCGGTCCTCTAGTGCCCATGACAAAGCATCCTCAAACAAAGGCCATCAGAATCTTTCCATGCGCAAGCATAGCGATCGTCTTCGCGTTCAATCCTGGCGATTTCAGGTTTCTGCGGATGGGCATGATCCACAATGCTAGGGCGCACGGACCTATGATTAGGGGCAACGGAATAGGGTACGATACATATTTTATGCTTTTTGTTATGCCGAACGTTCCGACCGAAGTACTATTCAGTATGGGTGAAAGATGGCCAGTAGTCGTCTTGAACAACGCCGACCCTGAGAATCCCAACGGAAAAGGCTACGTCTTAGATCAGGGTGAGACTCTCATCTTAGGGCCTGATGAGATCGTCAGAAACATGAGAACCATGATCCTTAGCAGATACGACAAACTGTACAGCTACCATACCTACACGCCTACCATGCAGATATTCCATCAATTCACTTCGAAATACCTGTACTTGTGGGACGACGCCTTTGCTAGCGAAGAGTTCCAGAGGGTGGTCGGCTACAGCTACTTCTCTTGGACCTTCCTGCTAGGTCTCTACGGGTCGGTGATGGACCTAACTTGGCAAGTTATCCTGACGTTGTCTGTTCTGTTCACGATCACGATCCCGTTTTCCATGGTTATCGAGAGACTTGTCTTCGGTTACGAAGGCAAAAACAGATTCTTCGCCATAACTCTGTTAGTTGTAGCAGCGAACCTAGTCTTCTACTTCTTCCACCCAGGATTCACAATCGCGAATAGTTCGCCGCTCGTTCTAGTAACTGCCAGCCTGCTAGTTATCCTTGCTCCACTCTTGAGTCTGATAATCAACGAGACGCGTGCAAGCGCTACGTCTCTTAGAGGAAAGGTAAGGGGAGCGTCCCATTTCTCCGAAATCAGCCGCTCAGGGCTATTCTCTGCTTCGATGAGCATGAGCATCGAGAACATGAAGAAGAGAAGGTTCAGAACCATTTTAACGCTCCTGTCGGTCGTACTGATAATATTTGGCATGGTCTCGCTTTCCTCAGTGACGATAACACCTCAGTTGATTAGTGGTGCAGGAGGAATTGGCAATCCTTCAAGTTTCTCAGGCATGATCATCAGGGCAACTCCGTGGGTAGCCATTAACGAAGGAACTTATACAATACTCAAATCCAGCTTGAGCGGCTTGGCAGAGGTCGTTCCTAGAAGCTACCTTTATCCTCCACCACAACCGCCTCGTGTCACACAACCAGGAGTTCCTATTCCCTATATCGTCTTCTCCCCAAAAATGGAGACAAGAATATATGGCATAATGGCGTTGTCACATGAAGAGCCCAAGGTCTCCAACATTGACAAGCTTCTCACAGCAGGAACGTGGTTCCTCGAGAACGATGTCTATGCTGCCATCCTTCCTGGCACCGTTGCTAGTAGTCTATCAGACGAGTTAGGCATGGAGATCGGTCCAGGATCGAACATAAGCCTCTGGGGCCTAACCCTCCAGGTACGCGGGATAATAGATGCAGATGGACTGAATGACTTCTATAATCCCGACGGCGAGAGGATTACGCCGATAGACCCCACAGCGCCTACGACCGCGATAACTCCTCCTCATTTTACAGCGGATAATGTCTTCATAGTCCCGTACTCCTTATTCTCAAGGATCGTCTACATAACTCCCCTCGCAACAATTGCGATCAAACCTGTTAACAACACAGTCTCGGATACATTACTGAAAGAGCTGCCATTCCAGTTAGCCTACCGAATATATGTGGCGGACGAGGGAGAACTCGGTTACTTCCTCCTTTCGAAACAGTGGCTCGGCGTGCTGGGCTACCAGTATCTGATTGTGCCAATATTGATAGCTTCTTTTGCAATTCTGAACCTCATGCTCGGTTCAGTCTACGAGAGGACCAAGGAGATTGCCGTATATAATGCCATCGGCATGTCTCCTCTGCACATATCCCTAAGTTTCATAGTAGAAGCCATCTCGTATGCACTGCCGGCCATCTTCTCAGGTTATCTGGCAGGCCTCATCATGACCGCCACCTTAATCAGCTTGGGTACATATCCGAAAGATCTCTATCCGAACTTCTCGTCGTTCACTGTCTTGATCGTTCTTGGTCTCGGCTTGGCCGTTACCGCTGTGTCTGCTGTTTATCCCTCTGTTCTGGCAGCCCGACTGGCCGTTCCGTCCCGTGTTCGTAGATGGCAAAAAAGCATTTCAAAGCCCAAGGGTGACTATTGGGAAGTAGCGATACCTCTAATCGTCAACACAGAAGACGAAGTCTTCGGAGTCTACAACTACCTGAGAGAATACCTCAGTTTCTCAATGCAGAGAGAGAGCCTGTTCACGGCTGAGAAGATAGATGTGAAGGAATTGAAGGAACGCGAGATGCAAATCCTAAGATTGATCGCCGACTGCCGGCTAGCTCCCTACGACCTAGGAATCAGGAGTGACATCATAATGGAGGGAGTCAGACAAAACCTTGAGGCACCTTTCACGTTCAAACTCACCCTTCAGAGAACGGCCGGCTACGCTTCTACTTGGAGAACCTCATGCCCATCTGTTGCAGACGAGATCAGAAAACAGGTTCTGATATGGAGAACCTTAACACCTGAAGAAAGGGGGAAGTACATCAAGCTTGGAGGAAAACCTGGAGAAGGCTAATGAAGCTGTAATATCCCCCCAAAAAGCTCTAACCTGGAGGGTCTACCTTGCATTCCTATTTGCCACTTTTCTTGTTCAGCCAGCCATCATATACTACAACCTGATTACGAATCTTCCCCTGCCTTTAGCCACGTGGATTCCCATAGTGCTCTGGTCTGAACTTGCGAACCTTCTCAGGGCCAGACTCATGAAACAAGAACTTCTCTTACTATTGAGTTTTCAGCCAATATCTCTTGCATATTCCCTTTTTTTCTTGACACTCACAAGAAATACTTACTACGCTTACAGCGAACCCTCGATCTTTTTTGGGATAGTGAACTACATACCCAGCTGGTTCGTGCCCACAGGGTCAGACTTGGCAGAGGTTCAGAATAGCCCCTTTTTCTTTCTCCATAGATCCTGGCTAATCCCGATAGGCTTGCAGATATTAACTCTCTTTATAGGTCTGATAACCGAGCTCGTAGTGGGTTACTTATGCTATCAGGTCTTCGCAGTTAGTGAAAAACTTGAGTTCCCAGCTCGTAAGGCAGAAATAGCCACGATCGAAACCCTAGTTGAGAGGAACCCAGATTTCATAAGGCCACTCTTCCTTTCTGCTCTAGCTGGAATCATTGTCCACCTGAGTGCAAAGTTTCTGCCCTTCATGATAGGACCATTTGCCACTGGAGGCTTGGTTCAATACTACTACAGTATGCCTCTGTTTGACGTGACCCCCTATTTAGACAGCATTCTTCCAGGCGCAGCTTTCGTGATTCCCCTTGATCCAGTTTTCTACATTCCTGGGTTTCTGCTGCCTGTAGGTACGACTCTCATCCAATTTATTGGAGCTTTTTCGCTCTATTTCGTTGGGGCTCATCTTGTGACAAGGTTTAATCTTTGGCCTCCTGAAAGTTTGTGGGTTACTGGATGGGGTTATTGGACGTTACAATATAGGACGCTTTTGTATTTCTTTGTTAGCTTGATAATTGGTTTGAGTCTTGCAGCAATGGTTGTTCCACTAGCTATGAATCCGAAGCCCTTAACAAGGGGTCTTAGAGCCCTAAGCGGTATCATGAAATCAATGAAAGGCATCCTCTCGCCCAAAGTCCTATTACTCGTATACTTTGCCTCATCGTTAAGTTTGGTCGTGCTGACATGGTCTCTGACCAACTTTGATTTCCCAGTCTGGCTTCTCCTTCTGTTCATCGTCGGGGGGACCTTCTTCGCCAACTATGTTGCTACGGCGTCGAGCGGCGTCACGTACGGCGGATTTACTGTGCCCTTCTTAAGAGAACTAACGATCTACTACAGTGGCTATGCAAAAAAGGACATATGGTTTGCACCCGTGCCTCTCTCGATCTCATGGTCAATCGGAGTTATTGGACCCTCCGCTGGTGCGATGAGTGTTCCTTTAGGGGGATCCGCTTTTGCTCAGGGACTCTTCCAAGCCGATATGCTTAATGTCAGGCATAGAGAATATATCAAGGCATTTTTCGTACTGTTGACTCTCACGTTACTGAGCGGCTTCTTTTACACGAATCTTTTCTGGTTTGTGGCACGCATACCTTCAAGCGCCTACCCTTCAACAGTGATCGCTTGGCCTGTCGACGCCCTCTCGTGGGCTAGAATGCAAGTGTGGGTCTGGTTCGGCTACCTCTTCAACCCGAATTGGATTGCCTTAGGCTTTGGTTTAGGTGCTGTTATCGCTCTTGTGACGCGGTTCTTGAATGCTCCGTATTTCCTGATGATTTTTATCACTGGTACTTCTCTTGGGCTTCCGTGGCCACCGGGCGTTATACCGCTTACGTTCGCTCAACTCCTATCATCTATAATTGCAGAAAAGTTTATAGCCCCATCATTCGGGGTTTCAAATTGGGCCAAGTACAGAGGACTGATCGTTATGGGTTTCATAATAGGGGATGGCTTGATGGAGACCATTAGAGCAGTCGTGATTTTGGCCACTAAGTCCGGGTGGCTCCTCCCATTCTAGAAGTAAGGCGAGTACCAACCCTTAAGTAGTAAAGCTTTTAAGAAGTTCGCATTACCATATAATTGTCGTGAAAAACTATGGAAAAAGAAAAATCTACAAGTGCGCACACTGAAGTCGTTGTACCAGCGATCCCAACAAAGACATGGGTCTATGTCATAGTATACATGGCGATACTTACCGCAGTCATAACGCTGGAGACCCACTTCCTACCGGCTGCTTGGGGAACCGGAGGCATTAACATTGGCCCCTCAGGAGGATTCCTCGTTGCCATGCCCCTACCTTACGTATTCTCCTTCATAATGCTACTTATAATCAGCTATCGCGGCATCAAGGTTGACAAACGCTCGTTTGCCATGTTCTACCTAGCAACGATGGTTGCCACATGGTTCTCGGTCTTCAAAGGCTTCTACACCACACCCGCCGCACTGTTCAACATTCGCGTTGCAACAGCGGATGTGCACGGGTATGCACTCCCGTCTTTCTGGATGCCCTCTGCTGAAGCTATCAGAGGATCTTACTACCGAGGCAACCTAAACAACCTGTTCGTAACCTACGCAGGTGAGTGGACCCCAGTAATTGGGAATTACATCTACTGGTACGTCGTCTCATCGCTCTTCTTCATCGGATGGGCGATGATAATGCGACGTCTATGGGTAGACATAGAGGTTCTGCCGTTCCCACATGCTCAAGGTTGGGTGACAGCTGAGATAGCTTTAGCCGCCTACGAGAAGAAGCCGGACACAAGGAGGAGAGTCTTCCTCATCACAACGATCTTAGGCATAATCTTCTACATACCATACATGGTATACTCAGCCTATCCAGGGTTCCCAGACTTCTACGGTTGGCTGAAAGGCGCAAACTTTACGACGTGGGCAACTGGGAACTGGGAGCTTACAGGTGCATTTCCTTCGATTCAGAGTTCAATTGCAGCTCCGATGACCATTCAAACCGACCCCCTCAAATATGCCTTCTTCTTCCTAGCGCCTTTAGACAGCTTATTATCCATGTGGATAGCTACCCTTGGAATTTCGATGATACTTCCCCAAATACTGAGCTACTTCGGATACTACAGCGGAATATACACCGGCGGCATCTGGGACAAACAAGGCATGATATACTTTGCGGACCCTCTCTGGGTCGACACATTCTCACATGGCATCGGCCTAGGTATCCTAGTCTTCATGGTCTTGATAAACTGGAAGTACTTTGCCACAACGATCAAGCAAGCTGCCAGCGGCGAAACACCAGCCACAGATGTGTCCTATAGGCTAGGCTACTTGCTCGTCGCAGTAGGCGCAATAGGCCTGATCGCGCTCTTCGTTGTAACTGGCGTCGACATCGGAGACTCGATACTAGGTTTACTCATAATACTGCTGCAACTCATCGTTCTGACACGCGCCAGAGCATACGCGGCGAACATCGCATTCTTTAGAGGCTCCTACTTCACTAAGCACTTCTGGGGTCCAACAATGCCTCCTGCACCAGAGTTCCCAGCCGGCAAACTGTTCATAAGCACTCATACGCACCGATGGGGCACAGGATGTGACACTTTCGGTCCCTACTACTCCTCAATGATGGGCACTATGGACGGCTTCAAGATAGGAAGCATGGCAGGGCTGCATCCATCCTCAGTGTTCAAGCTATGCCTAATAGGCAGCATCATAGGGGCCATCATTGTTGTACCTTTGACCTTCGTGGTGTGGCATGCCTATGGCTTCATGGAACTGCCAGTGGCGAAAGAATGGGACTACTTCTGGGACGGGGATTCTGGTGGCTACAACGCTAGACCAGCAGTACTCTTCAGTGTACATGGCTGGGTTGGGTTCCTGCTATCCGGCGCTCTTCTCTTCCTCAGAATGAGATATGTCTGGTGGCCTATCGAACCGCTCGGTCTCTTCCTAGGCACAGCCGAGACCATGGCATGGCATATAGGACCGTTCACTCCGCTGATCGTCTGGATTGTCAAGTACACCCTCATCAAAGTCGGCGGCAGAAAAGCATACGACGAGGTCGGGATCCCGGCGGCCTTCGGCATAATAGCAGGCGAGATGATCGGCATAGTCCTAGTGAGCGCCATAAACATATTCAGGTACGTCGCCTTTGGTGGTTAGCGCGACCACCTTACGCCTCTCCTCTTTTTTTTATATTCTCTCTCTTTCTGTATACTCCAGGGTTAGGCGTCGAACAAAGGATGCCGTCTGTCGCGCACTCGCTTCTCTACCTATGATAGTCCATGGCAACAGGCTCTTTGAAGCCAATTTTATTGAATACTCTTCAGAGGTAGCATCCCTGATAGAGTACAATTCGTTTTCGGTTATTATTTTATTGCCTGAATATTTATATATGAAATAGATACGTTCTTGAGCAGGACCGTATATCTCTTTTTGACGGATAATGTTATCAACTCTTTCTTCGTAACGTATGGGGTCGTTGTAAACTTCCAGCCGCTCCTCGACAAAATCAAGGAACTCTCTAATGTCTCTTTCCTTGATCTTCACTGGAATATCGAGAGTCCATGCGCCTTCTCGCGCCTTCTCCCTTGAGGTTACGATGAACCTTCTAAGCAATGAAGGGGTTGCCATAATAGACGCTTTGGATGCAGGTATTATAGACCCCAAGACAGAAGCCGATATAGAGAAGCAAAGGGCGAGTATGCCCCAGAAAGCTTCGACCTTATACCTCAAAATCGGCGGAGAGGGTAAAAAGTATAAGAAAATGCAGCTGGTCATCCCGAGGACGTAGCCTAGACTTCCTGCAATGAAGGCCATTATCAGTGCCTCGCAAGCAAAGATGGCTGTTACGTGTGATGGATTCAGCCCGACGGTTGACATGACAACTACCTCTCGTCTTCGCTCATAGACTACGTTCAACATCATTATCCCAACATTCAGAACCATCAAGGCTAACAATATAGTGCTTTCAGTAAACCCACGAATGACCTGATAATTGCCGACGTATAGGTGTTTTATTTCGTTGTTTACAGAGGTGTAGGTTTCAATGCGTGGGAAGATGAGTACAAGTTCTCGTGCCAGAGAATCGATGTCTTCTTTCATACGAGTCTGAACAATTACTCTTGAGACAACAATGTTTAACCGAAGTGCCGAAGCAGTCTCGCTCAGCATTATCACCACGTTCTCAGGCGCAACATAGCTGGAAAGATAGACTGGACCGCCCATCGTCTCCAGAACACGAATCTCCTGAGGGATCATTGGATCTCCATTCAGATCCTTTATTCCGCCGAGTTCTCTACCGTCAAAGACTCCGATCACTACAAAATCTTGATCGTGGAACCTTACTGTGTCGTTAACATCCATATGTAACGCTTCTTTCGCCTCTTTACTGATTAATATACCATTAAAATCCGAATCGCAAAGGAACCTTCCTGCCCCTTCTTCCTGAGCTATGATCTGATCAATCTTTGTTATGTTAGTTTCAAGTGTAGGTGATACTCCCAACACACCAGAAACACTATAGTTTAAGCTTGGATCAGTACCAAAGAGCATCCCTATGGGAGGTGGCGGGGTGCCTATCTGAGGAACGTTCTTTAACAGAGGAACAGTCAGAAGAACCTCCGGTCTTTTACTAAGCCACTGGGTAATCACCGAATCAACGGGTCCAAATGGATAAATACGGGGGTCTGACGCTTGCTGACATACGAATATTCCCTCAGAGGGAGCCTCTCCTGGTTTTTGGTCGACAACAAATCCTCCCTCGTAGGAATATGAAGTCGTAAATATGAACGCGAAAACTGATACTAACATGAAAACCGTTGTCAAAAAGGTCCTAAGCTTTCTCCTCTTCAGATTATCTGCTGCCAATGAAAAAGCTGCTAGTATAGCACTTCTTATAGAGAGACTACGTCTGTTAGTTTTCTCGCCATAAGTGTATGGTCCATTTATCAGGAAAATCCCCAAGCCAATTGAAGCAATTGACAACAGAGGAATAACGAATGACTCTAAGAATGTCCCCTTTAAGGGGTTGTAGAACGGGTTTTGGATGAACTTGTAACCTGGATAGGCAAAGTAAAGCAAAATGATGAGAAAGCCGTAGAAGACTATGCTAGTAACGATTCTTTTGCGTTTATCCTTAGAGAATATGGCGCCCAAAGCAGATGACGTGACTGCCATAAACGGCGTTATGAAATAGATCGACAAAACAGAATTCTGAAACAGGCTAAAAAACGCTTTTCCAACGTCTTCAAGGATTAAGTGTGATTCATAGAGATCAGCTTGGGCTCCAACATAATCACCACCAGATATAGAAGATTGTGCCTTCCACAACAGTTCTTCAGCAGAGGATATTCTAACCCTTTCGTATGAACTTAGGACGCCGATCTCTTCTGCCACCAATCTAGCGTAATCTATGTATCTAGGCATCATTATACTGGATTCAACATCCAACCTGGCATTCCTTAAGTTTATGGCTACCAATTCGCCTTGGCTTAGGTTAAAATACCCACCTTCAATAGGAATAGAAAAGTTGGCGGTCCACTCAATATTTTGATACCTGAAACCTCCCTCAAGTACTTTGTATACCACTATCTCAATCTTGACTCCCATGTTTGCGGGGACTACAATAGTTCTGTTCTCAATTCCAGACCTTCCTTCCCACCACTGCCTGAACGAGCCCGTTAATTCTAAAAGCCCTTCTTCGTCAATCACATTACAAGAGAAGAGAGAATCATCAAAAGAGAAAAAAGGATCTTCAAAGGCGTTGATAGATGCGCCAGGGAGAACTGAGAATGAAAGGTAACATGGGAAGTCTTGCACGGAAACTTCCTTCGATACCGGAACATAATCAATACCCGGTGTTGACACATCGTCACAATAGACATAGAAGGTATACCCACCGTAACTTTCGACATATGCCTCAAAGATGCCTGATTCGTTGGTCTGAGCAATAATTCTTTGCTGCGCCATTAGATTTCTGAGATCGATCAACTGCCACGGTCGCATCGTATCGTTGATAACTGCAATCTGGGCCCCAGGTATAGGCAGGTGAGTCTCAAAGTCAATGACGTTGCCATATACTTTCGTTGTTTTAGCCATCTCTGCTTGGGTCATGTTGACTCTTAATGTTGAGATCATGAAGCATACAAGAAACGTAGACAACAGAAACTTCAATAGGCGGAATCCCCAGAACGAGATCCCGTAACAGTCAGGAATCTTCATGTCGATTTACCTTCGGTAACTTGACCGATTTAAATGTTTCCTGCGAAAGGATATGCTTATCTGTCTCTTCTTTAATATGCGGTTTCAAGGTGGGTTTAGAATGGTAAAACTATCCGTCTGTATTGAGATGATTTTCAGGGAGCTCCCGTTTCTAGACAGAATAGATGCCGTGTCCGAGGCGGGTTTTCCTGCCTTCGAGTTCTGGGGCTGGCGATCTAAAGACATCAAGGGAATTCTGAATAGGAAGAAAGAGCGTGGATTAGCTGTCTCCTCGTTCGGTGTTGAGCCTGCGGGAAGAATAGTTGATCACAGCACAAAGGATGAGTTTGTAAAAGGAGTGAAAGGCTCAATCGATACGGCTCACAAATTGGAATGTACCAGGCTTATAGTAACAACTGGCAACGAGATGAAGAATGTCCCAAGAGAAATTCAGCACGTAAATATCGTTGAATGCCTGAAAGAAACCGCCAAACACGCCGAAAAGGCTGACGTTACATTGGTACTTGAACCACTGAATATATTAGTCGACCATAAGGGCTACTACTTATACTCTTCGAATGAGGGTTTTGAGATTCTTAGAAAGGTGAACAGTCCAAATGTTAAGCTGCTGTACGACATCTACCATCAACAAATAACTGAAGGCAACCTCA
>CAYURV010000002.1:0-14633 GCA_964447115.1 uncultured Candidatus Bathyarchaeia archaeon | reverse complement strand
AATGTTAAGCTGCTGTACGACATCTACCATCAACAAATAACTGAAGGCAACCTCATCGACACAATCACAAGGAACGTAGGCCTGATAGGCCACTTCCACTCGGCCGATGTCCCTGGGAGACACGAATTCGGAACGGGCGAGATAAACTATACCAATGTGCTCAGAAAGATTGACAAGCTTGGATACGACGGTTTCGTCGGCCTCGAATTCATGCCACTCAAAGACCCCAAGGAAGCACTCAGAAAAGTCAAAGAGGTCATAGAACATGCAAGCTAAGTTCAAGGAAACAAAGAAAGTATTGTCTTAGGAGAATCTAAATAGTATTCTTATCACTCTTTGTTTCCCCTTCCTTTTAAGACCTGCTGAGATGTTCTGGCATTCCTTTTTAAGCAAGCGTCTTGATAAATCCTACCACAAACCAGCAAGTAAGAGTGACCTATCAGAATGAACGATGTCGCCGTGGGATCATTCCTGTTTAACTGCTTCTACATGGCGGCTATGGGTTTTGTATCTTCAATCCTTCCATTATATGCCACAGAGCTCGGAGCTGATGTGACTACTATTGGTCCAATTTGGACCCTAGCCTTTCTTGCCAGTTTTCTTATGGCTCTATTTTGGGGCAGCCTTTCCGACCGAAGCGGAAGGAGAATGCCACATATAATCATTGGCACAGCGGTCCTATCTTTAATCTGTCTTCTCTACACGGTTGTTGGGAACCAATACTCCTTGGGTGCAGTCATGATTCTTGGGGAAATAGTGGGTTCATCGCAATCGTTCCCCATATTTATGACCCTTGTTAGCGAACTTACTAAGGCAGAGAGAAGGGGAAGGTCGATGGGGCTTTTCTGGATGGGCGGATCTGTGGGCTGGGCACTCTCGGTCTCTGTTGCAGGCTTCATAGCTGAGCAATATGGGATTAGAAGGGGCTTCTACCTTTCTTCAGTTCTTTATATTCTAAGCTTGATCGTAGCTAAATACTTCTTGGGTAAACATGCAAAGGATACTACCACGGAAAGGAAGATTAGCTTCGGAGAGGCTCTGAAAGATTTCAGACGGTTCGGTTCCCCCTTTCTGATTTTCTGGGTGGCTACAATATGCTTCTACATAGGCGACATTGTAAAAGTCTCATATGTCCTCATATTCTTCGAATGGGAGATTGGCCTAAACCGAGCCTTGGCAACGCTGATTCTCTCTCTTGGAACATGGGCTGAGATACCATTGCTCCCTGTCCTTGGCGCCTTATCAGATAAGATCGGAAGGAAACCGCTTCTGCTACTTGGCTTATCTACATTTTCTGTCTTTTATGTCCTAATGTCCTTCTCTCAGAACTACGTTCACGCGGGGCTGACAATGCTTCTCTTCGGTATAATATGGGGGTCATTTACGTCGGCTAGTTCAGCCCTTGTTGGAGACATGATTGAGGAGCGACGCCGAGCGAAGGCCATGAGCCTTTACAATTCAGCCTTCTCATTAGCTAGTATAATTGGTCCTACCTTGATGAGCCTTTCAATCCTAAAGACCGATTATAGAACAGCCTTCATCATAATTGCCACGATTCTAGTCGGTGGTTTTCTTATTGTGCTTTTTGGCGTTCACACAAAGGGCGCCAAGTTCAAACGACCGCAGAACATAGAACCGGAAAAATCGTTTAATAGTAGGTCTAACATTGATTAAATGAAGGAAAATAGCATTAAAGACGGGGTCAGGCCTTGCTAAACTTGTTCAGGCGTTCAAGAAAACCATCAAAAGAACCATCACAGAAGGGCTGGGGACCAGATACCTCTCAAAGGCAACTAGATGTATTCCAGCCGCCTACACAAGAGAAGAAGCCTGTACCGACTTGGACAGAATCAATCAACCAGCTCGAAAGCCAAGTAAACGAGGAGCTCAAAGCTTTCGAATCTTATGTCAAAGAGATAAAGGAGACATCGCTTAAGCTGGAACAACTAACGAAGATGCTTCAATCTGGTGAAATATCTGAAAATGTCCATAGGCTCATCATGGATGATCTTGGCAACAATCTTTCTAGGTCAGTCGAGGAAATCTTCAGGTTGAGAGAAATGCTTGAGTTAGCGAAGGCAAAGGCAAAGCTTGAATGGGCAAAGGAGAAGGTGGGACTAACAGAATTTGAGAGCGAAGAAACCCACAGCATCCTTCAATATAATGGATATGTGAAGGGTCACATGGACCTGATATCCCAAACCTCCACGTGGGAAAACTTGATGTCAAGGATTGATGCCACCCTGTCATCCTTAACGATAGAGCAGGAAGCCTCAATCATCGAGCGATACCTATCCTTAATCAAAGAAAAGTTCTCTTCAGAAGCAGGATTAGAAGAAGTCAACAGGGTAAAGGCAGTGTGTCAGGGTCGTCTAAATTCGATCTCAGAAAGGTGGGCCACCGTTAGACGTGATAAGATCGAGCAGGCAGTCAACCTTGAGCTCAAGGCCTCTCAGTTAAAAGAGGACCTAAAGGAGGTTGAGGTTAGGTTTTCTATCGGCGAACTCGATCAAAGAACGTTCGAGTACAAGGTAAGCGCTCTACAGGCATCCTCGAAGAAAGTTGCGAAGGAAATATCTGACATTCAAGCCTATATCGATGACATGGACATGAAGATATTCAGATGCTCAGAGCTATTAAGAGAAAGCGAGTGAAGAGACGTGACTTGAGCTCGAGAGTTGCCTCTCTATCAGATTAGTTAACAATGCGCAACCTTCTAGGAATGAACTGAGCTAAGGACAATGTTTTTATTAGCTTCTTCTCATGTAGCTGTTAACCTGTTGGAGGTACTCCAGTGAGCTTAGTTGGCAAGAAAATGAGGCTCGCACGGATTTTCAAAGATGACGAGAAAGCATTCGTAATCGCTATGGACCATGGGGTAGAGATGGGACCTGTGAGTGGACTTGAAGATATAAGATCTACAATCAAGAAGGTTTTAGTCGGTGACTATAAACCCGACGCTCTACTGATGACCCCTTCCATGCTAAGGTTGTGCCATCAAGAGCTGACGGGCAAGGTTGGAGTCATCGCTAGGCTAGACGGCGCCACCACAACGATGGGCCCCGACATAACGAATTACAGGCTAATCTCTTCAGTTGAAGAGGCTTTGGTTTGCGGTGCGGATGCGGTTGCTTCAATGGCTTTTGTAGGCGTGGAAAACGAGTCCCAGAACCTAGAGAGGATTGGAAAGGTCTCTCAAGAGTGCCTAAAATTCGGGATGCCACATGTAGTTGAAGCTCTTCCCCCGGAAATAGTTGAACATCATTTCAAGCCAAAGGCTAGATGGCGGTGGCCCGACCCTGAGCACGTGAAGTTCGTGGATAGAGTGGCAGCTGAATTAGGCGCCGACGTGGTCAAGTCATATTATACAGGTGACATGGAGACCTTCAGGGAAGTAGTCAAGTGTTGCCCTGTTCCGATAATAGTGCTGAGCGGCCCAGGTGCGAGCGATCCAGAAGGGCTATTGAAGATAGCCCAAGAGGCAATAGAGGCAGGGGCAAGAGGCGTAATAATGGGCAGAAATGTGTTCGGACATAAGAACCCTGCCGCAATGGTGAAGGCAATCTCAAGGATAGTACATGAGAGCGAAAGCATCGAAAACGTAAAGTCAAGCGTTCTGTGAAGATAAGTTTTACAAATGAGAGGGCGGCAAAGGGCACGTCTTGTGATAAGAAACAACATTGTGAGTGAGGAAGAAACGTGCCAACTGGAGAAGGGTATGTTGCCACGATCGATCAAGGCACAACAGGCACAAGAGTTGTGTTTTACGATCACTATGGGACTCCAGTTGCATACGCCTACAAAGAGCACTCGCAGATCTATCCAAGACCAGGATGGGTTGAGCAGAACCCAGTGGAGATATGGGAGAACACTCAGCTGTTAATTAAGCAGATTTTGAAGACCTCCAAAATAAGCCCAAGTGAAGTTCTGGCTCTAGGCATTACTAATCAAAGAGAAACCACAATTCTCTGGGACAAAAAAACTGGCAACCCCATTTACAACGCAATTGTATGGCAATGCCGGAGAACTGCCCAACTCATAGACAAGTTGAAACAAGACGAATACGACGGAACAATACATGGGAAGACTGGGTTAGTTCCCGACGCGTATTTTTCAGGGACAAAGATTCAATGGATAATGGAGAATGTTCCCGGGGCAAGACAGAAAGCTGAGAGAGGAGACATATTTTTTGGGACTGTGGACACGTGGTTACTCTGGAAGCTCACCGGGGTACATGCCACTGATTACTCGAACGCTTCCAGAACAATGCTCTTCAACATCAAGCAGGTGGATTGGGATAATGAACTGCTTGAACTGATGGGCGGGATACCTAGAGACATACTTCCCCTCCCCAAACCTTCAGCCAATAAAGACATTTACGGTTACACCCGAAAGGAGATCTTCAATGGAACAGAAATACCAGTGACTGGTGATCTCGGGGATCAGCAAGCTGCGTTGTTCGGTCAGGTGGGTTTTGGGCCTGGAGACATCAAGACCACCTATGGGACGGGAAACTTCATTCTCATGAACACAGGTGAGGAACCATTCCTATCGAGGCATGGGCTTCTCACCACGATAGCCTACGGAATTAATGATAAGCCCGTAGTTTACGCCCTTGAAGGAAGCATCTTTATCACTGGTGCAGCGGTTCAATGGTTAAGGGACAACCTGAAGATCGTCAACACTGCACAGGAGACTGAGCAGATTGCTCAGACCGTCCAAGACACTAATGATGTATATTTCGTGCCTGCCTTTGTTGGGTTGGGAGCTCCTCATTGGAACATGTATGCGAGGGGGTTGATCGTAGGCCTTACTAGAGGCACAACGAGAGCTCACATAATTCGTGCAACACTGGAGTCTGAGTGCTACCAAACCAGAGATGTGCTTGAGGTTATGCAAGCTGAATCGAACATGGCTATCAATGAGGTGAAAGTCGACGGGGGAGCAGCAAACAACAATTTCATGATGCAGTTCCAAGCTGACATCCTAGGCATACCAGTCATAAGACCAAGGGTAACAGAGACCACTTCACTGGGGGCAGCCTATGCCGCTGGCATAGCAGTTGGCTTCTGGGAGAACCTGGAAGAGCTGAGAGAGAAATGGAGGGTGGAGAGGATATTTGAGCCTAAGATGGAGAAGCCAGTGAGGGAAAGACTGTACAAACGATGGAAACAAGCTGTCAAACTTGCCATGAGTTGGCCTAGAGACGTTGAGACAGAGGTTTAGGATCGTGCCCGTAATATTCACCCCTTCTCCTCAAGCAACCTAAACAGTGATCATCAATAGAGGCATGTATCTTATGAGTTGTGAGTGGTTTTCTATTCTTGTACTTGGAGGTTTTCTGTGCCTAAAACTGAAAGGATAATCATAATAGGCGTAGGCATTATAGGCGCGTGCATTGCAAGGGTTCTGTCCAGATATCAGAGTCTCAAGGTTCATCTTCTAGAGAAAGAAGTCGATGTCGGTTGGGGTTCAAGCAAAGCGAACACCGCGCTCATACATGCGGGCTATGATGATGATCCCGGTAGATTTCCTGTTAGGGCTAGGATTTGCGTTAAGGGAAATGCCTTATGGAGGAAATGGACAAGAGAGCTCAGTATTCCAGCCAACTGGCCTGGAGATCTTGTAATCGCAGTAGAAGAGAGCGAAACCAAGACTCTTGGGGAACTGCAGGAAAGGGGAAGACGAAACGAAGTCCCGGAGACTAGAATCATCCAAGATAGAGGAGAACTAGAAGAACTGGAACCAAACATAACGCCAAACGCGATCTCAGCCTTGTACGCCCCTTCAGCAGGCCAGATTAGGCATAGTGTTGAAGCTGTGATTGCTGTTGTAGGGAATGCCGTTGACAATGGTATCAGCCTTCATCTTGCCACGGAGGTGGAAAATGTTCGAGTCAAAAATGGTCATGTCATAGACATTGAGACAAATCATGGGCGATTCGAAGCAGACTGGGTGATCAACGCGGCTGGTTTGTATGCTGACGTGATCAGTAATATGGTTGGCATCGATCATTTCCGAATTCACCCAAGGAGAGGAGAATACCTAATTTTCAGCAAGGATGCCTATCCGAAGACCAAGAGGATCTTATTTCCCGCACCAACACAATATTCCAAAGGGGTTGTCGTCACCACAACGGTGGATGGTAACCTGATGTTAGGTCCCAATTCACAGGACTTGGTTAAAGAAGAAAGCGAGGCGACCAATACAACCTCCGGAGGCCTCGAATACGTGTGGAAAGAAGCCCATAGAATCGTAAACTCGCTTCCTCCGAGAGACAAGGTTATAAGGACTTTTGCTGGGCTTAGAGCTGAACCTGAACCAACGGCGGATTTCATAATCAAAGCCTATGATGAGGTTGAAGGTTTTATCAACGCAGCTGGAATAAGATCGCCCGGTCTCACCTCGGCGCCAGCAATTGCCCAAGAGATCATAGAGATCATGAAAGATAGAGGGGTCAAGCTTGTCAGAAAGAAAAGATGGAATCCTTACAGAGAAAGACCGAAAGCATTCAGAGAAATAGGCTACCGAGAAAGAGACAAGCTGATCAAGAGTAATCAATTGTACGGCAAGATGATTTGCCAATGCGAACTGGTCACAGAGGCAGAGATCGTTGAAGCTATAAGAAGGGGAGCCACAAGCCTAGACGGGGTTAAATTTAGAACGCAAGCCATGATGGGTGAATGCCAAGGCTCATTCTGCGAATTCACGGTAGCCCAAATCTTGGCAAGGGAACTGGGCATACCAGTGTGGACTGTTACTAAGAGTGGTCACGGATCGGAGATCGGAATAGGCGACATCACGGTTCTCCTCAAAGAGAGGGAAGCGGAGGAAGGATGAAGAAACACTCAACAGACGTCTTAGTTCTTGGGGCAGGCGCCGCTGGATTGGCAGCTGCTTCCAAAGCGAAGCAACTTGATGCAAAAAATGTAGTTTTATTGGACGAAAAAGAGGACTTTGGCGGCATACTACCACAGTGCATACATCCCGGTTTCGGGCTTCAATACTATAGAGAGGATTTGACGGGTCCGGAATTCGCTATCAGACTCTACGAAAAAACGAAGAGCCTCGGCGTTAAGATTTATAACTCGACCTATGCGATGGAATTGCTCGCACAAGATGACCGTAGGATAGTCAGAGCAGTCGGTCCGGAAGGGGTGATCGAGTTTCGCCCTAAGACAGTGATCTTTTCCACAGGTGCTAGGGAGAGTCATGCCTTCGAGATTGGAATTGTGGGCTACAGACCTATCGGTGTCTACACGGCAGGCCAAGCTCAGACCATGATGGACCTTTACGGGGTCATGCCAGGAGAGAACGTGGCAATAATAGGTTCAGGAGATGTGGGATTGATCATGGCTAGAAGACTGGCCTTGCAAGGAGCCGATGTAAAGGCCGTCATAGAGTTATTGCCCTACCCCGGAGGCTTAGCTAGGAACATTCAGCAATGTCTGATTGATTTTGGCATTCAGCTGTGTCTCAGCCACAAAGCGACAAGAATACTCGGGAAAAGACGGGTCAGGGGCATAACTGTAATCAGGGTCGATGAGAATCTCAGGGAGATTGAGGGAACAGAGTTTGAGGTTTCATGCGATACGGTCATCGTATCTGCGGGCCTGATACCAAGGGTTGAATTGTTGGAACGAGCCGGGGCCCGCATGGATCCAGCAACAAGAAGTGTTGTCGTGAATGAGCTTTTAGAGACTTCCATACTAGGCGTATATGCAGCTGGGAACGCCCTAGTCATAAACGATCTTGTCGATTATGCTGCGATACAAGGGGAAAGGGCAGCAACGAGTGCGGTTGAATATATCAGAAATAAGGGTTCTCCTCCGGTGGACTGGAAGCCAGTTACCAAAGGCAGAAATATAAGATTTATAGTACCGCATTATGTAAGCGGTCATAGAGACGTGTCCTTCTACGGAAGGGTTATGCAGCCTGAAGAAGAGGTACATATCAAGATACCAGAGATCAAGACAGAGCTCCACCGAATAGGAGTCAAACCGCCTGAGATGATCACGTTCACAATCTCAAAGAGGAAATTCGAGAAACTGGAAGACAACAGACTGACTGTTTCTATTGAGCCAGTAAACTGAGGCGATATCATGAACGAGAGAACCCAGAAGGTAAGAATGATATGTATTGTTTGTCCTATGGGGTGCGAACTCGAAGCAGTGAAAAAAGAAGGAACGACCGAAATCATCAGCATAGAAGGTTTTAGATGCCCCAAAGGAAAAGAGTATGCCAACCGAGAAATAGCTGATCCACGAAGGGTTCTCATGACTGTCATAAATGTTAAAGGAGGACATCTGCCCATAGTCTCAGTCAAAACGGCTAAGCCTATTCCGAAGCAAATACTGGTATATGCTGTTAGAGCTGTCTCTAAAATCAAGGTCGATGCACCCATAAATGCCGGAGATATTATCATCAATAATCTTCTAGGTACAGGAATTCCTGTCGTAGCCACGAACAACGTAGGAAAGACTGATTAACCCATCTCATTATGGAGGATAGTTAACCAATTAGTAGAAGAAACCCAAAGGAGCTTGAGGAAGGATGAGCCACCTCGATCTGTTTATGTCAGCGACGACGACTTTCAGTGGTCTTCAAAAGGAACTTGCAGACGCCGACTATATCATGGTTGGAGTCCCCTTTGACGCTACGAGCACATATAGGTCCGGGTCAAGATTCGCCCCACATGCAATCAGAGAAGCCTCCCTTAACATCGAAACTTATAGTTTCAGAACAGGGATTGATCTGGAAGAGCTGAAACTACATGACGCAGGAGACTTGAATGTGACGGGGGACGCAGACGAAACGTTGAAAAGGCTGAAACTAGTGACGAACGAAGTCATGAGTCGTGGCAAGACACCAGTATTTCTGGGTGGTGAACATACTATAACGCTTGGTGCCGTTAAAGGCATATGTGGGGACTTTACTCTGGTGTGCTTTGACGCACACTTGGACCTCAGAAATGAATATATGGGCCAGACTGTCTGCCACGCAACTGTCATGCGCCGTGTAAGTGAAGTGGCTAGGCTCTCTCGTATAGTTGAAGTCGGGACCCGGGCTGCGTGCAAAGAAGAGATTGAATACGCTGAAGACAAGAAGATCGACTATATAACTTCGGGTCAAATCATGCAGGTTGGCATAGAAGAGACCGCTAACAAAATTGACGCCCTCCTAGCTGGTTGTGAAAGAGTATATCTGACTGTCGACATGGATGTCTTAGACCCGGCTTTTGCACCAGCAGTCCAGAACCCCGAACCCGAAGGCTTGTCCACACACGTACTTCTCAACCTTCTCACGAAGTTGTGCGACCATCGAATAGTTGCCTTCGATCTGGTTGAGGTTGCGCCTCATTATGACACGGGAACGACCGCGATACAAGCTGCAAAGATCATCTCTGAAATTCTGTCTCATATTCACAGAAGCAGGAAAAAAACGTCGGTCAAAACTTAGATGGCGATCGAGGATTCGCGTACAACAAAGGAGCAACCTTTCTTGAACCATTAAGGGGAATGCCACCGTAAGCCAAGAAGCAATATTAATTAAGCGGCGCATACCTATGTGACTCACAATAGATACCGGCGGTGAAACTGTTTGGCTGAGAACATACTTGAGGTGAAGAACCTTTCAATCGATGTTTCAGGTAAGAGGATTCTAGAAGACGTCAACCTCGACGTTCCGACCGGCGAAGTTCATGTTCTTTTTGGGCCGAATGGTTCAGGCAAAAGCTCGTTGATAATGACCATTCTCGGTTTTCCCTCCTACAAGGTCGCATCCGGCGAGATCTGGTTCAAGGGAAAGGACGTAACCTACCTACCCGTAAATGAAAGGGTAAAACTGGGCATGAGCGTGGCCTTCCAGAACCCTCCAGTAATTAGAGGTGTAAAGCTAGGTGGAATAATAGACTACTTGGCCCCAGATAAGGAGAAAGCAGCCGACTTAGTTGAGAAAGTAAAGTTCCCACCCGAATTCCTCAAGAGAGATGTCAACCTTGGATTCTCGGGAGGAGAAGTCAAAAAATCGGAAGTCCTCCAAGTTCTTGCACAAGGAGGCGACTTCGTCATGCTTGATGAACCAGACTCAGGAGTCGACGTTGAGAACCTGCAGCTCGTGGGGAAAATTATCCACGAGGCGTTGGCAGACCGTTCAGCCTTGATAATTACGCATCTCGGTCACATTCTTCGCTATGTAAGCGCCGACAGAGCTCATGTCCTCATAGGCAACACAGTGGCTTGTTCCGGCGAACCAGTGAAAATTCTTGGTCAAATACTGAATGAGGGATATGCTTGGTGCATGAAATGTCCGAAATTAGGGAAGCCGCATCGAGAGCAAGGGATAAACCCGCTGCACTAGGCCCCGATGTCGACATAAACAAGTTCTCAAGGCAATCTAGAAAATGGGAGCCTTGCCTTCTTTCGCGTCTTCCTGAAGACGTGCTTAAACGCGCCTTTGAAGTGGGCATAATTGCTGAAGAGAAGTCGCGTTCTGGTACATATTTTCAGCTCGACCATTCAGTGATCTCCGAGGCTGTTCAAAGCATGTTCGAGGGCAAGGTTGAGCTCATGAGCACAAAGGATGCGCTTAGGAAGCATGACTGGCTTAAGGACTATTGGTGGAAACTCCTAAAGGTTGACACAGATAAATATACGGCTGCTGCGGAGACAAGTTGGGACCAAGGCTACTTCGTAAGAGTCTTAGAAGACCAGAAAGTGGTGATTCCAGTTCAGGCGTGCCTCTTCATCTCTACCAACAACCTTAACCAAAATGTCCACAATATAATCATAGTGGAACCTGGTTCAGAGGCTCAACTCATAACTGGATGCACTGTACACCCCAATGTTCATAGCGGACTTCACGTGGGCATCTCCGAGTTCTTCGTGAAAGAAGACGCCAAGCTCACTTTCACAATGATTCATAATTGGGCTGAGGATTTCAATACGCGGCCTAGGACTGCTGCTCTCATCGAGGATAATGCTGTCTTCGTAAGCAACTACATGTGTTTCAAACCAGTCAAGAGCCTACAGATGTACCCGGTTGCCTACTGCAAAGGCACGAACTCAAGAGTCAGTTTCAACAGCATCATCTACGGTTCGGGGAACTCCTACATAGATACGGGCGCCAAGGTCGTACTTCAGGGTGAAGGAAGTAAAGGTCAAGTAGTGGCAAGGGCCATAGCCACAGACGACGCCCAGATATACGCGAGGGGCTTCTTACAGGGTGAGCATAAGGACAGCAAAGCTCAT
Organism: uncultured Candidatus Bathyarchaeia archaeon; assembly: GCA_964447115.1. Classification (GTDB taxonomy): domain Archaea; phylum Thermoproteota; class Bathyarchaeia; order Bathyarchaeales; family DTEX01; genus CAYRBK01. Next base: position 3,384 of record CAYURV010000002.1, on the reverse strand, counting down.
CTAGAATGCAGAGGATTACTCTTATCCGATAAGGCTATGATTCACGCCGTACCAGAACTCATGGCAAAGGCTCATGGCGTAGAGCTTTCCCACGAGGCAGCTGTTGGAAAGATCGCGGAGGAACAAGTATACTACCTAATGGCGAGAGGATTTTCAGAGGCCGAAGCCGAAGCTCTTATAGTCAGAGGATTTATGGATGTGAGCATCTTCGGCTTGCCTAAGGAACTCGAAAGCGACATCCAAAGTATAGTTAACATCACAGCTGAAAGGGCTCTTTGACCTATTTTTCAGCATCCCGGCTAAGGATAACAATACGTAGTCAGCCTAGCTGGGATCTTTGAAATTGTCGCAAGACATAAAGCAGAGGCGACACTTAGGTTAGTAGATCCAGTAGAGGTTGAGACGTGAATGGTCAAAGGCGCAAGTGCCCTAAGCAAGCTCGAGAGGGAATATCTGGACAAACATAGGAACTCGAGGCTCTTGTACACGAAGGCGCTAGAACTTTTTCCCAGAGGTGTGACCCACGATGCGCGTTTCTTCGAACCCATGCCCATATATTGCGTCAAAGCTAAAGGATCGAGGAAATGGGATGTGGATGGAAACGAGTATATTGATTACTGGATGGGTCATGGTGCTCTTATTCTTGGGCACGCTCATCCCACTGTCACTAGAGCGGTGGTAAGCCAAGCAGGCAAGGGGACCCACCTTGGTGCATCTCACGAGCTTGAGATTCAATGGGCTGAGAAGGTTAAACAGCTGGTTCCGTGCGCTCGCGATGGACTCGTTGAATTCACCAACTCCGGCACAGAAGCAACAATGATGGCCCTCCGTATAGCGCGAGCCTACACTGGCAGACCCAAGATCGTGAAGTTCATTTCGCATTTTCATGGGTGGCTTGACTACACTATTGTGGATTTCAATCCGGATTATTCATCTGATATGAAAGGTTCGTATCCCTCAGGTGTTCCTGAAGGAACCTGCCGTAACGTTGTCGCTTTACTGCCCAACGATATCGAAGCTGTTGAGAGGACGATCGAGAAGGGAGATGTTGCAGGTGTAATCTTAGAGCCAGGCGGCGCATCGATGGGTCAGCTACCTACCAGAAAGCCCTTCCTCGATAGACTCAGAAAGATCACCGAGAGCAACGGCGTAGTCTTAATCTTCGATGAGGTTGTAACGGGCTTCAGGGATGCCCCTGGCGGAGCACAGGAGCGCTACATAGTGACACCTGACCTTTCGACTCTCGGCAAGATCCTAGCCGGAGGCTATCCCGGTGGGGCAGTTGCGGGAAAGAGGGAATACATGGAGATGCTTGACTTCAAAGAAGAAGAGGGTTGGGATTCGAGGCGGATAAGTCATCCTGGAACCTTCAACGCCAATCCTCTGTGTGCAGCTGCAGGCAACGCGTGTCTCGGCTTGATACTAGAAGGTGAAGTTCACCCGCGGATAAACCGCATAGGACGGAAGCTCAGAGCGGGTTTGAATGATTCCTTCGAAGACGCGGGGGTTGACGGTCTAGCATGGGGCACAACAGATTCGATAACCTATGTCGGCATTGGGATGACCGAGGAATATCTAAACGTGTCAAACATCAACGGTTTTGTGAGATTCCAGTTGATGATGAAAGCATTCAACCAGTTCATGTCAATGAACCTTGGAAAGACATTGATAAATAAGGGCGTCCACCCAATGGGGTCAAGGTTTATCCTATCAATCGCGCACAGCGATCAAGACATCCATATAACCCTAGAGAAGTTTGAGGAGTCGCTAAAGGAGCTCAAAGCAAAAGGGCTTATTGTGAAAGGCGCCTGACAGTGGGACGATACATCTCACAAGAAGATCGTTCAGACCCTGACTTTCGATTGTTCCTCCAAGAATTTAACCACCTCTTCCATCCGAGGTAGGCCGCCTCTCGTTCCTACTTTCATAACCTTAAGGGCTGCAACAGCGCTTCCCAGTAAGACGGCTCTCTCCAGAGGCCAGCCTCTGATCAGACCGGTCAAAAAGCCGCCGTCAAAGGCGTCGCCAGCGCCAGATGTGTCTAGGGCTATAACCTTGAAAACAGGAGTTCCGAAGCTCTGACTTCGAGTTGCTACCCGATAGAAGCTTTTCTCTCTGATCACTACAATGTCTGGACCCAAGTCAAGAACTTCTTCCGGAGTCGCTTCGGCCGTTCTTCGACCAACGATGAGTGAGGTTTCCTTCAACGTCGCAAGAAAGACATCGGCAAGGTCCAAGGCTTTTCTATGCGTCTCTAGGAATTCCTTTCTATCCCCCCAGAGCTCTTCCCTCATATTCGGATCATAAGAGACTGAAACACCGTTGTCTTTAGCGATCTTGAGAGCCTTAAACACGGCATCACGCGTCTCGCTTCTTCTGAGCAGCGATTCGGAGAAATGCAACATCTTAGATTGGGCGATGTACTGCTCCTTTATATCCCTAGGTCTAAGCATGGTCTCGGGATCAGAGTACCCGGGAAGGCGGTAAAAGACATATTGCCGTTCGCCCTTATCATCAACCGAATAGAAGGCTATGCCTGTAGCCTTTCCCTTGACCCTTTTCACGCATGATGTGTCTACTCCCTCTTGTTCGAAATCACGCAGGATGAAGGAGCCGAATTCGTCGTCACCTACACAGCCCAGAAAGCTTGTTCTAAGACCAAGCCGCGAAGCCGCAACTAGAAGATTCGCCACTGCTCCGCCGGCTGATGGAATAAACGCCTGGACCTTGCTTAATGGGACACCGGGATTTGCAGGAGTGAAGTCCATGATTGCTGAGCCGAGACCGATGAGATCCAGACTCATACTCGAACCCACTGCTCCGTTTACTTTAACCCCGGGGAGATACAAAACTTTTTGGTTGATTAGGGTCAATTGAACACGTTTTGGCTTAGTGAAAGATTCGGCATCAGATTTTCTTTTGTGTAGCCGAAGGGGGAAAGAATGGTGTGGATGGCGTCAACCAGAAGTTCAAAGTATGCCTCCGCGTCGTAACGTTTACCATCGGCAACCAGTTGTATGGGTATAACACGTCTCTCGGGACGCCTATTACCAGCATCTGCGATTATGTATTTCACGGTCTGTCCAGCTGTAACCTCTACCCCGTGGGCATAGAGTTTTCTGGCGGCTATGGCTTGACTCACATTGTTGACGTATCGGTCGGGGTCTTTAGAGAGATGCTTGCTGATAATAAGATCGTCCACGCCGATGTCATGATCCAGAATCTTGTCAGCGCATCTTCTAAGCACAGCAAGCGCACCAGGAATACGCCTTATGAACTCTTCCGAGTTCGCTGCCTTCGCTAATTCCTGAATCACCTCCTCCTGACAACGTCGAACTATCTCCGGAGTATCTCCGCGTCGAAGCTCGATGCCTCGCGCCTTAA
>CAYURV010000001.1:0-30304 GCA_964447115.1 uncultured Candidatus Bathyarchaeia archaeon | reverse complement strand
TCTGCCTGAACATACTGCAGAACTTATACAAAAGGACTAAGAAGGATAAATACAAACCTTGCCCAATACTGGATGAGCTTGTTCAGAAAGGATACCTTGGCAGGAAGACTGGGAAAGGCATTTATGACCTGCAATCAAGTAAGTATTCAGTCATAAATAGTGAAACGTAGAACCACCAGCCTAGTGCACTCGGTACAAACGCAAGCTTGTAAGATGATGAGGTCGGGAACATGGTCAAAGGCTACCTCAAAGGATTGGTAAACAGAGTATTGAATGTGCTTGCCAGGAACATTGTCGGCGCCTACACCGTTAGGCCAGCTATACACCGAATGAGGGGTGTGAGGATCAATGGAACAGTTTGGATAGGAGCTGGCGTATACATCGACGATGAATATCCTGAATGGATAGAAATAGGCAACAATGTGATGCTCGGCGTCGGTTGTATGCTGTTTGCCCATTTTAGACCTAAAGGGGAAAAGCAGGGAATAGTGATCGAAGATGACGCTTTCATCGGGCCCGGGGCGATAATTACCCAAAGCGTAAGGATCGGCAGAGGTGCCGTGGTCGCCGCTGGGTCTGTAGTTAGCAAAGATGTTCCGCCGTACACGTTTGTAGGAGGCGTGCCTGCCCGCCCCTTGGGCAAAGTCAGACATCCATTGGGAATAGTAGGGGATCCCGAGAAATTCTCATCAACATTGGTTCGCTTGAAATCCAGCAATGAGAAGACGAGTGGCTATGATAGTCTGGCTAGGTAATTTCATGCTTTTCAATACTTAGCAGAACAAGATATCCTTAGCTAAAACGAGACAACTATTCCCTTGTGAACTTCTCGACTGTCCACCTTCCAGCCGGCTTGACATCCACGTTCTGTGGCGTCAAAGACAATCTTTTGCCGCATTTGGGACATTTTCCGGTATGAATCTGGATTATCTCTTCGGGAGACTTAAGATCGTCGCCCCGGTAAAGAACCGCACCACATTCGTGACAGTTTACCTGTTGAGGCAAGCCTCCACATCCTCTCGGGCGGTTAACCAGAGATAAAGTGGTTCTTCCTAATAAGCAAAACGGCAAGGCACATTTAAATCTCTCCTGACATCAGATAACTAGATTCAAGAGCGTAGTCTTGTGAGCGCCTTAGGAGGTACGGGTGCTCTGAAAGATCGTTGCATATTGAAGCGGAGGAACAAGCTTGAATGGAAGGCAAGAATGTTCTAGTCTTGTGCGAGAAGCCTAGCGCCGCGAAGCGTCTTGCTGGGGCCTTAGACGAAAACGGCAGCCCTCAGATAAAGAAGATTGAAGGGGTTCCTTATTACGAAGCTGCTAGGGAAGGAAAGAAACTGACCATCGTCGCTGCATTAGGTCATCTCTACACAGTTGCTCCTACAGTGAGAGACCGGAATGTTTTTCCCATTTTCGAGTTTCATTGGGTTCCGAAATACGTGGCTGAAAGAAAGGCGAAGGAAACAGAAACTTGGATCAAGGTCATCTCAAAGCTTTCAGAGCAAGCGCAAGAGTACATACTAGCTACCGATTATGATGTGGAAGGAGCCACTTTGGGTTATACGATCCTCAAGTACGCTTGCGGCGGTAAAGACAAGGAAGCTAAAAGGATGAAGTTCTCGACGCTTACAACGGAGGAGCTCAGACAATCGTACAATGAGCTTTCAGAAAATATCGAGTTCCCAACCGTAGAAGCTGGAGAGTGCCGCCACTTCCTAGATGCGATGTATGGCATTAACCTCTCGCGGGCCATGACTGTCGCGGCGAAACGTTGGAGTGGAAGGTACGCAGTGCTGACCACGGGTAGAGTGCAAGGTCCAACTCTGAAGTTCTTGGTCAACAGGGAAAGGAGAATCAACTCCTTTGTTCCGACACCGCATTGGGGGATAAAGGCAAAAGTTGAGATTGACGGCTCAATTTATGATGTTGAGTATGAACTAGATGTTATAGAAAACCGAGACGAAGCCCAGAATATTGTACACGAATGTGAGGGGAAAAGAGCAAAGATAACAGATTTGGAGATCCGAAGATCGCTCCAGAACCCTCCAATTCCCTTCGATCTTGGTACGCTACAAAGCGAGGCATACAGCCTTTTCAAGTACACACCAAGGCGGACAGGAGACATAGCGGAGAGGCTCTACCTTGAGGCTTTAATCTCATATCCCAGAACAGCCAGTCAGAAACTTCCACGGGTAATCGGTTACCGCGCTATACTTGGGTCCCTAAGCCGTGAACCGAAATACCAGAGACTGGCCCAAGAACTTCTCAAACGGGACCTTGTCCCAAAAGAGGGGAAGAGAGAAGACCCAGCTCATCCTGCGGTGTACCCAACAGGGAACCTGCCGGAGAGAACTTTGAGCGACCCTGAAAGACGACTTTGGGATTTAGTCGTGAGACGGTTCATGGCTGTTTTCGGTGAGCCCGCTCTGAAGCAAAGCGTGAAGGCATCCATAACAGTGAACGGTCATCTATTCTATCTGCGGGGAAGGCAAATTCTCAAGGAAGGATGGATGGTCTTCTATAAGCCTTTCATACGTGCAGAGGAGGTTGTTCTGCCTCCTCTAGAAAAGGGGCAAGAGGTTGAAGTCAAGGAAGTTGTATGCGAAGACAGATTCACAAAACCCCCTCCTCGTTATAACCCCGGCAGTTTACTCAGGAAGATGGAGTCTGAGGGCATCGGAACCAAGGCGACGAGAGCGGGAATCATTGACACTCTCTACAGTCGAGGATACATAAGCGGGGAGCGAGCCGTTGTCTCAGAATTGGGACTGGGTGTTATCGACATCCTTAACATATACTGCCCAGAGGTGATCTCGGTTGATTTCACACGGGAGCTCGAAGAGAGCATGGAAAAGATTCAAAACGGCAATGAGAAGATGGTGAACACGCTTGACAAAGCCGAACATCGGCTCAGGCCCGTTCTAGAAGAACTTGCGTCACACCAGGAACCTGTGGGTGAAGAGTTGAGTGAGGCAGTGAGAAAAGCTCGTATGCAGCAACGTATCGTTGGAGATTGCCCAGTCTGCGGGACAGGCAAGTTGATGATCTTGTATTCTCGGCGAACTGGGAAAAGGTTCATAGGCTGCACAAGTTTCTTCAAGGGCGGATGCAAGACTTCTGCTCCCCTCCCGCAGAAGGGCACGGTGGAACCGGCACAGAAAGGTTGCCGAACGTGTGGGTGGCCTATGATTCGTTTCAAAGTACAGGGGAAACGTCCCTGGATATTCTGCATCAACCAACAATGTCCATCTAAAGAAGGAAAGACATAGATGAAATGTAAGATTTGTGGCAGAAAGGCCGAAAGCGGGCTCTGCAAGCTGCATGAAGAGGCTCACAAGAATCTCATAAAGAACTATGACGCTTGGAAGAAGTCTATGGGTATATCATGGAATGAATACCTGAGGGAAATACAAGGAAACCTTCTTACAGGCGTTTGGGTCAAGGAGGTTGCTCAGCACCTCTTGGCTTTGGAGTCTGCCAAAGAACAGGATAATTAAGCAGGCGACATGCATGTTGTTGAATAAGGTTTAAATCTCGTCGCGTTGTTATGATAATCACACCCCGTAATTGTCAGTGATCAGAGGGAAAGAACATGTCGAAGAAAACAAGGAGAAGACTGTCATCAGCCAGTTACTCCCTCCAGAAGGCCGGTCTGAAGCTGGCAACCTATAGGCCTTCTCCTATCTTCATTGCCATTATTGTCATGGGCATATCCATTTTCCTCTTAGGAGGGGGAATATATGATATTTTCATGGAACCCCTAGCGATTCTACCTATAGGGTCGGGCAGGTTTCTTTCCTACATTCCCTACCGTATACATGAACAGCTTCTTGTCGGAAGCATAGGAGTTATGATTCTATATGCCATAGGCGTTGCGGGGTTGTTGCTGATCTACCATAGCACAAAGTATGTCCGCAACCCACGTCAGGTCTCATTTCTCTCCATAGGAGGGGTGACTCTGCTTCTTCTAGCTTTCATATCCACCGAAGCCGTTATGTTTTGGATTCTGAACTATCAAGGATAAGGAACCTCGGTAGAACTCTGGGGCTCGGATGACAGCTGGTTTGGTCTGTGCTGAGACTGTGAGGAACATATTCAGCAAATGGAAAGAATATTAATAGTATAGTATCTGTATTTTCAAGGTAGTCGGTAAATTGTGTTAGACGGTGGCTTCATGAGGACGATTGAATGGAGAGAGGGCGTCGTCGTCACGATTGATCAGTCAGCTCTACCTAACAAAGAGATTTTGATTACAGTTGAAGACTGCGAGGAAATGGCCTCAGCCATCAAAGAGATGAGGCTGAGAGGCGCGCCGTTGTTAGGTGTCGCAGCGGCATATGGGATGGCGTTAACAGCTTATCATTCGAAGGCTAAAAGAAGAGATACACTCCTAAAGGAACTGGAAAAATCAGCGGAGACCCTTAGGAATACCAGGCCAACGGCTGTTAACCTTTTCTGGGCAGTCGAAAGAATCTTAAGCCGAGTTAAGGAGATAAGTGGCAATGTTGAAATGTTAAGGCAAGCCGTTGTCAACGAAGCCCAAAAGATGGCTGATGAGGACATTGAAGTCAACCGTAGGATCGGCAAGCATGGCTCCAGCCTGATTGCAGACGGCGACGTTATTCTGACCCACTGCAACGCTGGAAGCCTAGCAACCGTGGATTATGGCACGGCTTTGGCTATTGTGAGAGTGGCATGGGAAGAAGGAAAACGGATAAACGTGGTCGTAGACGAGACTAGACCGAAGCTCCAAGGCGCACGGCTCACAGCCTATGAGCTTATGCGCGACGGGATACCAGTAACTTTGATCACAGACAATATGGCTGGGTATTTGATGTTTAAGGGCTCAGTGAACAAGGTTGTTGTGGGCGCTGATAGGATCGTTCGGGATGCTGTTATAAACAAGGTAGGCACCTATACAGTTGCGGTTCTAGCGCACGAACATGAGGTTCCTTTCTACGTCGCAGCTCCTATATCAACATTCGATCCGTCACATAGAGCAAGAGACGTAACCATAGAAGAGAGAAAGCCAGAAGAGGTAACACATATCGGGTCAGAAAGGATTGCCCCTCGGGGCGTGAGGGTGACGAACCCAGCCTTCGATGTCACCCCCCTCAAGTACGTTGAGGCTATCATATGCGAAGAGGGCGTCATGTCACGACAAGACTTCGAGAGATTCATGGATAAGCTAGCCCCTGAAAGCTAATGTCATAGACTTTGGAGAGGGAAAACATGCAACCACAAGAAGATGATGAGGCAGCCCCTGAAAAAGAAGAAAAGATTGTTATCAGAACCGTCCTTAGGGAGGACGGCGTCTTCGTTCGGTCTTCGGAGGATACTGAGGGTCTCACTACTCGGGGTTACGGAAAATCCGAGAACGGGAGCCTAATTTTAGCCTTTCATGAGGCGTTGTATCTTCTCGACAAAGGCATAATTATGATTGAAGATGAAAAAAGGCGTGTCAACATTACATTTCAGGAACTTCTTGAAAAAGCTCGCCTCGTCGATGAAGACTCTTGGGTCAGATACCTAATCTACAGAGATCTGAGAAGCAGAGGTTACGTGGTAAGGGAAGGGTTCGGTCTAGGCATAGACTTCCGTGTATACAAAAGAGGCGAGTACGGCAAGTCTACGGCAGACTACCTGATCCTGGGTATTAAGGAGGGGAAGCCTGTTGCGGTAGAGGATTTGGCCCGAATCCTGACGCAGGTCCAGAGCTTAAAGAAGGCTTTGGTCCTTGCTGTTTTGAACAGAAGAGGTGAGATTGTTTATTACTCTCTTTCGCGTTTGGCTTTCGAATGACAAGCCTTATATGTAAAGGAACCGTGCGTAGAGTCAGGTTTTGGGAGATAGGATTTATGACTAAAGTTCGGAAAAAGGTTCTAAAAGGTGTACCCCGCCTCGGATGGGGAATGGACATTGAATGCACATTCTATGGGGCGCTGGATGCGACGCTTCGTTACCTTGGCGAAGTAGTGGACTACGTTTATCTGATGGGTGTCTCAGGCGCAGCCTTCCGCCTCAGGTTTCATCAGCCGGACTGGTGTCCCAGCTCACCGGACGCGGCTCTTGACGAGACTTATGTGAAACCTGCTTTGAGATCCGTGGGTTATAGTGGGCAGTTTGTATCTGAGACCTCGAGACCCGATGAGATAAAGAGAGTCGTAATGGAAGAAATAGACCAAGGTATCCCTGTTGTTGCTATTAATTTGGTTAGGGTCCCAGATTGGGGCGTCGTCACTGGCTATCAGAACGGTAAGCTTCTCTGCCGAAGTTATTATGACCAAGGCGACGAGTATTCAGTCGCAGAAAAAGATCCGTGGTCGATCCTCAAGCTGGAAAAGGTTAAGTCGGCGCCAAATAGACTCGAGTGCATCCGTGAATCGTTCAGGCTGGCCGCTGAGTTGGCGCATAAAGAGAAGATTGATGATTATGTTAATGGTCTCGCCGCATACGATGCTTGGATTAAAGACCTGGAAAACGAAGATCTGTTCAACAAGTTGGACGAGGCTGCTTTTCATCATTACTGGCATGTTAATGGTTGGGTCTACGACAGCCTATTCGATGCTCGACTAGCAGCCGCGAGGTACCTGCGAAGAGTAACGGAGGAATTCCAAACTAAAGAAAAACAGGTAATCAGCAAAGCCGCCGAACAGTTCGACAGCATAATGAAGGCTCTATTCGACAAATGGATCTACTTCCCGTTTCCCCACTGGGTAAAGAAGGAAGAGGGGATAACCTGGACGCCAAAAGGCATGATTGACACAACGACATGGACCACAGAAATGAGGAAGAATGGCGCAGAAGAATTAAGAAGGATCAAGGAAAAAGAGGAAGACGCTTTTGAAACACTGAGCAAGGTGTTCTAGACCCCTGGTTCATCATGTATTAATATATTGTCGAACTGATTCAAGAGACCATTGCAGGTCTTCAGTCTCCAAAGGAAATCTTTATAGTCTTATTACCCACAATGCAGCTTGATGCCTGCTGAAATGAGGGATTCGATTGTCTTCGTCTTTCCGTCGAACCGTTCGAGGGATGAGGGACTTCCTACCTGGAGAAGCCGAGAAGCTTAGGTTTATCGAGCAGAGAGCTCGAGAACTGGCGAGGCTTTATGGGTACAATGAAGTCATCACCCCTGTTGTCGAGAACTTTGAGCTTTTAGCTGCTAAGGTTGGTGAAGAGAACAGGAAACGCATGTACGTCTTCGAAGACCGGGGCGGAAGAATGGTTGCCCTTAGACCCGAGTTCACAGCCTCTGTGGCAAGGCTGGTAGCCTTCAAGATGCAGACCGTTCCCAAACCATTAAGGCTCTTCTCTGTCGGAAGCCTTTACCGCTACGACGAGCCGCAGTTCGGCAGGTACCGCGAGTTCTGGCAAGCGAATTATGAACTCTTTGGCTCAACCGAACCTGTGGCGGATGCTGAAATCATCGCTTTGACTAATGACCTCATGAAGAAAACGGGCCTACGCAACTACTACTTCAAGGTCGGTCACGTAGGAATTCTCAGAGGCATTGTGGAAAAGGAAGGATTCAGCGAAGACCAGCAGAACTGCATCATGCAGCTGCTCGACGGGAAGCTTTGGGATGACGCGTTGAAGATGGTGCGCGAGTTGGGAGGATCCAAAACATGCCTAGACAACCTAGAAGCGCTTCTTAAGACAAGAAGTAAGAAACCTGAGGAGGCTGTTGAAGCCATACGGGAGATCGTAAATGATTACCCGGAAGCCTTAAGTGCCCTGCAGAATCTAGAAAAGATTCTTAGCTTTCTCAAATCCGGCGACGTAGAAGTCGATCTTGTCCTAGACATCGGACTTGCTAGAGGCCTGGAATATTACACGGGCATGGTTTTCGAGGTCTATGTTCCTGAGATGAACGTGGCTCTCGGCGGAGGAGGCCGATATGACAGACTCATAGAGCTCTTTGGTGGGGGAAAGATCCCAGGCGTGGGCGTTGCCCCAGGCATAGACCGTATCTCGCTCGCGTTGGAAAAGCAAGGAATTGCCCTGAAGACATCCAAAGAAGAGAGAATTCTTGTCATCCCTGTCGATGCTGAGATGATTGGTACAGCTTTCAAGATCTCCTCGCTTCTTAGAAATGAAGGGTTCTGCGCTGAGATTGAGGCCATGGGAAGGTCGGTTTCTCAAGCCCTTTCCGAAGCTGATAGGAAGGGAATCAAACGCACCGTCATTGTCGGTCCAAGAGAAATGGAAGAGGGTAACGTCGTCTTACGTGACATGGAGGAAAGAAGGCAGGAACCAGTGAGTCTAGAGCATCTCCTTAACAAACTTAAACACTAAAGAGATAGGTCATAGGATCATCTATCTCATTGGTATAATTCATAGTATTCTGATGTGAACAAGCTTGAGTGAAGACGAACCCATCTTTACGCCTTCTGACTTTGTTCGTTACATAATAGAGAGTAGGAAGGTGCCGCTGGATACCGTAAGAGTTCCAGAACGCCTAGTGATAATGTATCAAAGAGATGTGTATGAATATGGGAGGGAGCTCATCGGCGGCAGACTTCCTGATTGGTGGATATATGGAGAACGCCAACCTTTCTGCGTCGGCAAGTTCGGTGATACCCAGATCGGTCTAGGTCTCTTCTGGATTGGCGCACCTGCAGCTGTTATGACATTAGAGGAACTGATTGCCTGCGGAGGAAGGATCATCTTCGAAGTCGGTGCATCTGGGGGTCTGCAGGGCTTTCTTGAGCCAGGGGACATAATAGTGGTCACAGAAGCGGTTCGAGACGAAGGCACCTCATATCACTATCTTCCGCCGGAAATTAGGGTTGAGTCCTCGGCGCGACTCAGAGAGAAGCTAATCAGGCATTTAAAACAGAAAAAAATCGGGTGCCTCGTTGGTCCTGTTTGGTCCACTGACGGGGTCTACAGGGAAACACGCGCCAAATTCCGTAAATTCAGAGACCAAGGCGTCTTAGCCGTAAATATGGAAACTTCAGCGATCTTCTCTCTTGCCAAATATAGAGCTGTCGAGGCAGCTTCTGCGCAGGTTATATCTGACGTTCTAAAAGAAACTGGATGGCTACAAGCCTTTGAGCATGAGTCAGTTCAGAGGAACATGAAAAAGCTTCTAGGGGCAGTTATAACGGTTCTTTCAGAAGTCTGAAGAATTGAAGACTACTTGGAACAGATGAATGATGTATGATGAGGGTTAACCAATTAATAGTAGAGGACACATATTCTGATAGAGATGCAAGGAGGCAACTAAGCTGTGAAAGGTGTTCCTTATGGGTGAAGACAAGCCTGAAGTGGAGGATGTGCTACGGCGCATCGACGAGCTCATCAGAATTCTGAGGTTCCTGTCGCAAGACCTCAGCGAGCTCTCTAAAAACCTCAGGGAATTGATGAACATCCCTTCCACAGAGCAGCCAGCCCAGCCACTAATGCCGCCTACATCGGCTCAACAAACGATATCTTTTGAAGGGCCGGCTCCTCCTCCAGCTACTCCAATTTCGGTCGGGTCGCGAACCATAGATGATGTTCAAAAGGTATTTCCTCAGGATTTGGCTGGCATGCTTTATTTTGAAGTTACAGAAGATTACGTTCTGGTGAAGCCAAGGCAGTACTTAGGCTCAGACAACTTTAGGCGCATAGCCGCCATAATAAGGGAGCAGCTCGGAGGAGAATATGTCAGCGCGGGAAAAGACTCACACTTTAGAATACCAAGAAGACTTTAGTCAAGGAGAGCGAAGGTAATGGTCACAGTAGAGTAGGCTCATCAGTAAGTACTTTCAATCTCACCTAGAAAATCGAATTTCCACGTTCTCTATTAAGGCTCATGAAATAGACAAGGAAACGTGGAAAGATTCAAATCCCGATAGAGGCTGACAGAAATAACGGACACGGCTCCTTCAAGAAATTTTAAATAACTAATAGTTCATATTCCCTTTTCAGTGACTCGTATGGAAGAAAAAATGATGAGGTGTATTTTGGCAGGGATTCTTGTTGCAGTGACGATTTCTGTAGTCCCAGTTTGGGCTGCGAATTATAGCGTGGGCGTAGAGGTAGGAGACTGGATAAAATATGTCGTTTACGGAACAGTTCCTCAGCTAGATCAATATGAGTGGGTAAAGATGGAGGTTCAAAGTCTGAGTGGCACTGAAATCACCGTACTGGCGACTATTCATTACGAAGACGGAAGAGAGGAGACCAACACAATTAATTGGGACGTAGAGACGGGTGGTCAACCATGGATAGTCCCCGCTGACTTGAGCAAAGGGGATGCCTTTCGTATTGGATACGCTACTTGGATCATAAACGATACTGTTACACGAACATATGCAGGGGCAAGCAGAAGTGTAAATCTTCTTAATGTGTCAGAATACGATGTTGACACAGAAATGGTTGCCTACTGGGATCAGACCTCTGGGGTTCTTGTTGAACTTATTCTAAATAAGTCTTCGCCCACTGAAAGTTGGGCTGGCGGATATACTGCTATAGAGACTAGCATTTGGTCTCCGACTCTGCAAGCAACTGCAGAGTTGTCTTCTGACACTCCAACCCAAGGAGAGACTGTGACAATATCAACCGTTGTAAAGGATGAGGCAGAAAACCCGATCGAGGGAGCAACGGTGAGTGCAAGAATAGATGAAAAGATTGTGAGTCTGTCAGATCTGGGAGGTGGCAACTATGAGGGGATACTTGAGACTGCTGATCTGCCAGTAGGAACCTATAGCATCATCATTACAGTCGAAAAAGATGGATATGAATCGACTCAGACTTCGCAGAACTTGACCGTAAAGGCAGCACCAGAGATGCCATTGACGTTGTATGGAGGAGTAGCAGCGGTTATAGCCGTGGTTGCAGTGGTACTTTACCTAATTAGAAAGAGATTTTAGATTCCCCTCTTTTTCATAGAACCTCCATAAATTACACGCTTCTTCAACCCCTTGGAGGGCATTTAAGTGCAAAAATGAGCACCCGGTGATTGTAGTGTTTTGAATCGAAAGTATCGTTTACTTAAGGTAAAGGTAGAATCGAAAGGTAACATTCAGCTTTGTGCAGTTGAAGATTCCAGAGGTGACAGTTGGTCGAATTCACTTTTTCCATACCGGATCTACAATGCAAATAGGGGGAGAATCACTGTTATTTACTTGCTTCAATGATCGAAAAGCAATATTTTTCACTTCTGTTATAATGAAATCTACTTCTAGAAATGACCAATCTGAGCCTCACTGCCTCAAAAAACAATAAGAGAAAAGAATCATCATTAGTTAGTATTGTCTCTTTCATTAGAAGAGAAACAAATCGTCCTCTATATTAAGGTTCAGCAATAGAAAATGAGACCACTAACGATTTTCCCTATGAATCAACAAACATACATTAAGCAAACAATTCATCTTCAGACTGAATGGCTTGTTACTTCAGCCTTCCTATATGTAGAAGATGTCCTCCGGCCCTCTTCTGGCTCTTTCTTCGATCTCACGTCTTGTCTTCTGGGCTGCCAAGTTCTTATCAGCCCCCTTCTCTGTTATCTCAACATCATACTCTATAAACTCTTGAACGTATTTTACGAGCCTCTCATTCATCTCGTCAAGCTCCTCTTGCTTGAAAGAAGACATTATATCAGGATTGCTCACCCAGTTCAGCCAGCCAAGGATACTTCTATGTAAGGCGTAAAGAGAGAACCTCATCGATTGAACCAAGTCCAACCGGTCCTTATCCTTTTTCTCTGAAAGCTTCTTCATCTGGTCAAGGATATCTTGGCAGATTTGGACCCAACCTTTGCTCAACCCCATCACCTCGATCCGGTCTTTTGAAATGTTTTCTCCTCGTAATCCACCTAGACTCACCAATATCAACACCCAATGACTAATATCCCTTTTGGTCCAGCTTAACGTCTTACTAGGATAAGGAGCAGGGTCAATAACGCACCTGAAAATCTCTAAACTCTCCAGTTGGTTCCTCCCAGATGACCTCAACATTCTTCACAAATGCGCCGGGTGGGCCTCTTTGACAAAAGGTGATCACAGCTTCTACATCCCTGCTCTCCCCCTCAAAGACCGCTTCAACCCCTCCATCGCGGAGATTCCGCACCCATCCAGTCACACTGTGACGATACGCTGCCTTTCTAGTCTCATGCCTGAAAAAGACGCCTTGGACAAACCCCCTGACAAAGACGTGAGCCCTAACCCTCAAGAGCTACACCTCAAAGGCGCCTCTTGATCATCGGAATTGCCGAATAGTCACAGTTAGCCCTTGTTCTTAAATGAAATATGAGTAGAAGTTCAAGAGACCTTCCTAAACTTTATGGATTGGCTTGATAGTTCGACCTCGTAAACTTGGTTCACATCAAACCGTACGCCTAGCTCTTCGTATTCTTGTTCTGTAAGAAATAGGATAATCTTTGGCGTGCTAAATTGTGTACGTACACCGAGCATGGGTATCTGCTGCTGGAATGCCTTGACAACATCTTGAATCATCCTTGCCTCCTCACTTGGAGGTCTGATTGCGAAGCTTGGCACCATGTCTTCTTCAACCAGTTCTATGCGTTTGCCAAGGTTCCCCGATGGATCCTTTATGGATTCTATGCGTTGAACTATGACCCTCATCAATACCCTTTCGCCCCTTTCACATTTATACATACGTTACTTAAATAGTGACTTGTCTGTTTCTCTCCAAACCAAAGTCTACGGGACTCATTCCATCTCAATCGTTGCAGGTGGCTTAGGTGTCACATCATAATAGACAGCTGAGACATTCGAACACCTCTTTAGGATACCGTCAGCAGTCATTTGCAGCGTTAACCACGGCACGTCTGCCACTTCAGCCGTAAGAAAGTCCCTAGTTTCAACAGCCCTAATCGCAATTACATATGGCTCTCGACCTTTCTTTTTAGATATCTTGTACAAGACCCGAGCGACGAATGGACTTTCGCTTATGACCGCTCTCTGGAGCTTGATCAAATCCTGTAGACTGGGCCAATAGATCTTGCCTTTGGCATCAAGACAACTTAGAGCCGCGATATCTCCATACTTACGAACCTCACCTTTGATACCCGTAGCCTTGTCCACAAAGACTTTCGCCGAAACCATCTCACGATCAATCCCTAGACATCTCGCAGCGGTCTCTCGGATTCGTCCTAGATAAGGGTAGCCCTGCTTCTCTTGATTGTCTATAATAGCCGCGAAGTACTGGCTCGGCTTGTGTTTGGCTAAGTTCTCCTCTGCTATCGCCGTTGCCCTTTTGAGCGAAGCCAGCTTCTCGGATCGCACTTCGCCAACAACCCTGACAGCCAGCCCAGGCCCAGGAAACGGTTGTCGCTCAGAAATTTCTGCTGGAATCTTCAGGTATCTTGCGACCTCTCTGACCTGCCACTTTAAAAGAGACACCAAGGGCTCGATAACTTTAAACCCGTAGAGTTCACGTGTCCTGATTCCTATTTGCTCAAGAACATTATGCTGAGTCTTTATTCCTCCTTTTGTCTCTATTATGTCCGCCAATATTGTTCCTTGAACGATGTATCGGCTTCCTTCTCTTTTGGATATCTCGCCGAGGGTTCTGTAGAAGGTTTCCCTGAATGCCTTACGTTTCTCTTCGGCATCTCTCAGCCCTTTTAGACCGTCTAGGAATCGTTCTTGAACCCGTTCTATCTTCATCGGCAGGTTCAAAGGAGGCTTTGAGAGTAGCTCGGCGACTCTTTCAGGTTCGCCTTCCCTCATGAAGGCGTCGTCCAGTATCACACAGATTAGGTTATCTCCGACGGCAAGATGCGTTAATACAGCGCAAGTTGAACTGTCCACGCCACCCGACACTGCAATTACTGCTCTTTCGCCTCCAAGAGCATTTCCTATCTCTTCTATCTGCTTCTCCACAAAGGTTCTGGGTTCAAACTCTTCCATATCGAAGATCTCTCCTTGCAGACATAAACTAGGGTCTCTATTGGTCCCAGACTATAATCTGCATTAGGAGCAAATTCTTTTAAACCTAAGCACAATACGTATTAATATACGTTGATATTATGTTAAGGGCGTGAAAACATGAAGCTTGTAACTGTTCTCCTCCCTGAAGCTTATCTTGAGGGGCTCGACGAACTGGTCAGACAGAACATGTATCCCAGCCGAAGCGCAGCCATACGAGCCGCGGTTCGAGACCTGCTCAGACGGGAACTATGGACTCGGTAAGTATCAATAGTGTTACGCCTTACTGCTTATTTTGAGATTTCGTTCGCGCATAAAGAAGCTTGTGATCAGGAAACTGTACAGTCGTCCTATTGCCTTTTATGCCCCTTGAGGGTCTAGGTCCTACCCTTTGCTGCGTCTCTAATGGTTCTTGCAGCTTCTTCAGGCTTGTCCGCCAGCGTTATGGATCTCCCCACGATTAAGTAGCGCGCACCATTTTCGACAGCGGCTCTAAGGTCTCCACCTTGGACGCCTACGCCGGGTGAGTAGATGGGAACCGCATCTTTCAAGATAGCATATACTTCTTTTATCTTGTCGGGATATGTTGCTCCCACAACTGCGCCATCAGCTTCCCATGCCAAGGCTTTTTCAGCGAAGACCATGTATTGAGGCTTGACCTCTCCTGTTCGTGGATCTTGGACCCTCTGGCCGTAGCCCTCACAAGCGGCTTTGTGGCTCATATAGACTAGTAGAATTACCCCGCGATCCATCTCCTTGGCAAGTTCAAACACTGGCTGAAGCCCTTCCGCCCATCCTACAAAGGGATTCGCAATCACAGCGTCAAAACCTGCCTTGAAATAATTTTCCGCTATGACCCGGTTTGTGTATCCTATATCGTTGATCTTACAGTCCATTATGGTGGGCAACCCAAGAATGAACGCCTTCTTAACAATCTTGTCTACGCCGTGGAACAGTCCGAGTGGAAGGACGAGATGCCGATTGATCTTCACCGCGCAGACGTATGGATGTACCTTTTCTAGGATTTCGAGGCTCTTAGAAAGCAGCATCTTAGGTTCGCCTGGAACCTGATCCAAGGCTAAGACAATATTGGAGCCTTTCTTCTCCTCTGACGCTTTCATCTTGAGCCCGAACGACAATTCATGTCCCTCTCCACGCCTTCTCAATCTTTTTCTAGGATTTTAAGGTTTTGCGGCCCCTCCGCAGAACTTCCTAACCAAGTCAGAAGCCAGTGTCACCGCAGCACCTAGTTTTTCTAGACTTATCCCTGGCACGCCGCAGAAAAGCAGGATGACATTTCTTGTAGAGTTCGTGATCTTGGAGTTTTCAGCATCTCTATAGGGGTAAATGGCGACCAACTTCTTTTCATCTTGGATGACGATCTCTCCTCCTTGAAGAGCCATAGGTTTCTTCATGCCGATGCCGAGGAACTCCTCGCCTCTGTCTGTAAAACGCATCGTGAGGTTCCCGCTTAATCGATCAGCGTCGAAAGCTGCGATGGCGATCTCTGTTTTTATGGAGGCCAGATTATAAGAATCTACTAGAGTGTTTATCTGGGGTAAGGGATTGCCGCTTAGAGCCCTTCGTATCAAGGCTTCGGCAGCAGGGCGGTTCTTAGTTGGGTCAACTTTCACCTTCCAGAAGAAGTCTCGGTATGCTCTGAAGATGGGCTCATCCTTCACCGATTGCAGGTCATAGGTTTTCCTTGTTTCTGTGATGACGGCCTCTTTGAAGGATTCAAGCTGCGGATCAGCCTTCTTCACTATAACGCCTCTGATAATACTGACAAGAACGTATAAATCTGGAAAAATATCTCTTACATCAGGGTTGATTGCCAGTGACGTGGCAGAACCTCCTAGATCATATCTCTGAGAGTCGAGTTCATAGCTTCTTTGGAGCAATTGTATAATAAAGCTTTCAACATGGTTGAGTAGTAAGACATACAAATGAATCCTATACAGGGTTTAAAAACTGAAAGCCTCTATTGAACATGGGCGAACGCGGATGATAAAGATAGGTTGCGCATCCTACTCGTACAGAGAGTATCTGGAAGATGGAAGAATGAGTTATGAGGATTTCGTAGAGGAAGCTTACCGTCTTGGACTAGACGGAATTGAATTCACGCTTTATTGGCTTCCTTCAAAGGATCCCATCTATCTTAGGAAGCTCAGGTGTCTATCACTGCTAGGGGGGCTATCTGTATCATGCGCAGGGATTTCCACTGATTTCTGTAACCCAGACTTCTCTGAAAGAAGACATGCAATGCAACTTGTGATAGAAGGGTTAGACTTGGCCTGCGAACTTGGTGCTCCATGTCTACGCGTTTTCGCTGGGTACATTCCTAAAGGCTATTCGCTTGAGGATGCAACAGGGTGGACAGTGGAATCTCTTAAGTCGTGCGCGAGCTATGCTGAGGATAAAGGCATCGTGATAGCCATGGAGAACCATGGTGGTATTACGGCTACTGCGGATAACGTTGTTAAGATCGTTGAGCAGGTGGATTCACCTTGGGTAAGGGTCAATCTGGACTTGGGCAACTATAGGGAATCAACCTATGACGAGGTTGCCAAGACGGTTCCATACGCTGTTCACATCCATAGTAAAGTGAGCGTAGCTGAGGGTGTGAAACTAAATTATGAGAAGATAAAGGAGATACTTGGAGACTTGGGTTACAATGGTTTCCTCTCAATCGAGTATGAAGAGAGGGAAGATGCCAAAATTGGTGTACCAGAATTCGCCAAGTATCTTTTGAACTTGTTCCGTTAGATGTGTAGAAGGTTTTGGAAGACATGAGCAAGGAGGTAAAAGTTGGGATCGTAGGGCTTGGAAGAAGTGGCTGGGGAATACATGCCGACGCCTTTGCCAAACGTCCAAACATGTACAAGGTAATTGCGGTTTCTGATCCTATCGGGGAAAGGTGCGTCGAAGCTGTTCGGAAGTTTGGGTGTAAGGCCTATTCAGACTTCGGTACATTCCTCGGAGAGGATGAAATCGAGTTAGTGGTGATAGCCACACCAAGCCATCTACACGCTTCACAAACTATAAGTACACTAAAAGCCGGAAAGAAAGTAGTTTGCGAAAAACCCATGGCAACAAGTCTCACCGATGCAGACGCCATGATAGAAGTGGGGAAAGATACAGGCAATCTTTTAACCGTATTTCAAAATAGAAGGTATGACCCAGACTTCCTAAAGGTCAAAGAAGTCATTAAGTCAGGTAAGCTGGGATGCATCGTTCTCATCAAAATGCGCTCGCATTCTTTTGGCAGGCGTTGGGATTGGCAGACCCTAAAAAGGTTTGGGGGAGGCGAGCTGAGTAACAATGGTCCTCACGTAATAGATCAAGCGCTTCAGCTTCTGGGAGAAAAAGAGCCAGAAGTCTTCTGCGATCTAAAGAGGACGCTGACCTTGGGTGATGCAGAAGACCATGTGAAAATAATCCTGAATGCACCTGAGTCTCCCTTAATCGACATAGAAGTGACGCGTGCATGTGCTTATCCGGAGAAAAGATGGCTCGTAATGGGAACCCAGGGAAGTCTGACAGGAGAAGCCTCTTCTCTTAAATGGAAGTACTTTGATCCTGATGACCTTCCTCCGAGGCAGGTGGAAACAGAGCCGATGCCCGACCGGAGCTATAATTGGGAGGAAATTCCTTGGAAGGAGGAAACCTGGGCAACAGTCGAGGACCATGACGGCGGCGCATTAACCTTCTATGATGAACTTTACAAAACATTACGTCAAAGAGCCCCGCTTGGTGTCACTCCTGAAAGCGTTCGAAGGGTCATGTGGGTTATAGAAAAATGCCGCGGATACCGATACAACGGTCAATGAGATTGTTGGTTTAGCTAGAGTTCTCGACTTCTCCTCTTTAAGAACCTAAACTAGCCGTTCTGCGAGCGTGAAAAGCCCAGCGAGCAAAAATGATCCCAGAAAAGCGGGCAACGGGATTCCTCCTAGCCAAAGGTAAGGAGGGTCATACGACACTATGATGAACGAAGAACCAACCCAGAACTGCATTATATCCGCACCTGCATACAAGAACGAAACAAGGCTGATTCCTTGAAGCAAAAAACGCCTCTTTCTTGAACTTTCAAGATTCGAACTACGATAGAACCTTAAGAAAATGATTGCTGCCGCAATGATCAAAAACGCAGTAAACAGGCCGAAGAAAAACTCTTTGATAACCAATAATGGATATGTTACGATTGTGTTAATAGCCGCGCCAATCACTGACCCTGTCAGAATCAGACTTAGACGGTCGCCATCGGACATATAGCTCACCGGCAACTCTCTACATATTGTAGTTTCAGTAACATTATTAAGTCTTGTCGGTCTCCCTTCACAATGGGAACAATAAATTTCTTCTAGGTTTGAGACATCGCCCTAGTTATGGGTGTCCTCACGATTCTTCTGGCGGGATACAAGCTTGTGAGGCATAAGGCGCACAATAGCCCTGAGAGCAGTCCAGCCGCTGTGAGAATTGCTCTTTGGGACACAACGGCTTCGGGTATGAAGAACCAGAAGACTATGACTGTTCCTATTGGCAACCCAATCATCCCGCTAACCAAGACGAGTAAAGCTGTCTCAAACAGAGCAAGCCCCGTGATAGTTCTGGGCTTGGCGCCTAAGGCGCGCATTATCCCCAAGTCCCTCTGCTGGCTCGACATAGAAAGCATCAAGTAGCCAGCAAGCGATGAGACGGCGTTTACAAAGCAGAACAATGAAAGCGAAAGCAGCAGCGACCAGAGGTGATTCAGAAACGCCTTTTGCCCATCAACAGCGACACTCAAGTCACGCACTGTTAAGCCCGTCCCAGAGATGATAGCTTCAATATCACTAAGAACCCTTGAACGGCTCAACGGATAAGACGGGTCGACCTGCACAAGCAAAATATTATACGCGTCGTGCTGGGTGATTGAGGACAACCGATCGAAGGGGACATACACAACCAGACCGTTGTTCAAGGGGTCCAAACATAGACCAGCAACCTTGAACTGAGAGTTCAAAGTCCTGAAAGTCTGTAGCCAAGGGTTCTGGAACATGGTCAACGCCAATGTGTCACCAACTAATGCGGCGTCTGGATTGGCGGCAGAGATCCTTTCTCCTAGTATCAGCCAATCGCTCACAATTCTTTGAGGTTGGACTCCTACGATAAGAGCGGTGGTTGACCTGTAACCGCCCGTTTCGATGTACTGACCGGGCTTATCGGGATCGGGCTGGATGTATGGGTACTCGTTGACTGTAGCTTCCAAGATGAGGCGAGGATCAACTTTGACGACCCCTTCAATTGCTGTAATCTCTTCAATAACACGGACAGGAATGACGTATTCGCCGTCAAGGTAGCTTACTTTATCTGTCGCGCTATCCCCAACGTAGGTGCGGAGAAGACTTTCATAGTGTTCTGCCATTCTAGTCTCGGCAATGAGTAAGACTTCTCTTCCAACTGCTCTTTCGACATAGCTCTGCATGGTCTCGTTCGCTACAACCCCGCCGACCACGGCCAAGGTTGTCAATACCATAATCGCGGAGAGGCAAGCCACAATTTGAAGAGTCATCGATCGTCTCCGGCTTAAGTCTCTGGAAGCGACCTTTGCTATAAAGCCCTTTCCAAAGGAGAGCGGAAACCCAGAACCAGATGGTCGGACAGTCTTCAAAGAGAAGAGAGGTGACAACGCCTTGGCAGGTTCAATCCTAGTTGAACTAACGATTTTGCGCATTCCCAAGATGTAGAAACTGAAGGCAAACGAGAAGACAATAAGTATGATCAGCAATGGGTTGGAGAAGTTCATCGTAAAAGAGAAGCCGAGCACGTTCATCAAGCCTATTGAGGCAAAGTTGAGAAGGATTCCCCCCGTGATGCCGAGCAAACAGCCTGCAAAGACGATAACAGCGAGCTCAGTACTGAAATAGCCAAAGACAACATCCGTCAGGCAACCCACAGCCTTCATGATGCCTATGTCTCGAACACGGTCAGAAGTCGACACCGTCATCAAAAAGTAAGCAACCATGATGCCGGCAACGGAATTAAGAATGACAACCATGAAGATGAACCTAAGAAACACGCCTGAGAAGCCTATGATTTGTCCTCTTTCCGTAATCGAGATGATTTTAACGCCTATGTTGTCGCCGAAGGATACGAGGAAAACTGTTACAGATATGCAGACGCCAAGGCTGATGATTGTCAGCGCGGTCTGAAACTTCCTCCTCGCCAAGTCCTTGAAAGGGAATCCCCATCTGCCAGCTTCGCTCAACTTAGACAATCCTTCCGTCCAACATAGCCAAAGCTCGATCAGCGAGCCCAAGGATACGCCTGTCGTGAGTAGCAACTATGATGGTTTTCTTGCCCTTCAAGCCTTCTAAGATCCTGATTATCTTGAGACCTGTGTCCAAGTCGAGGTTGCCAGTGGGCTCATCGACAAGGAAGAGCGGGGGATCAGTAGCTAAAGCCCTCGCGAAGGCGGCTCGCTGCATCTCGCCACCGCTTAACTGAGATGGAAAATGGCCAGATCGGTCCATCAACCCGACCATGTTCAACAGAACTTCGGACCTTTTCTCTACACGTTCATCAGACCATTTGGCCAATTGCATTGGGAACGCGACATTCTCCAGCGTAGTAAGCGTAGAGATCAGATTATATGACTGAAACACATATCCGACATAGGCGCAGCGGAAGGTTGCAAGGAAACCCTCATCGTGCTTTGCTAAATCGTGTCCAAAAACCGAGACCTTGCCGCTGGTTGGCTTGTCTAGGCCACCGATTATATTGAGTAAAGTCGTCTTTCCAGCGCCTGATGGACCGCTCACCGCGATAAATTCGCCTTCGGCGACTTCAAGGTCAACACCTTTGAGCGCTTCTACTACTAGCCCATCCATGTTGTACCCCTTTCGCAATGATGAGACAACAACAACTTTCTCTTTTTCCATCTTCCACCCGTTTCAAAGCAATATTAGACGATGTAAGCCGTGTATCTTATTAAGTTTTGAACGTTCGTTTCCTAACCTTGAATGAAGTCTTGACCTCTAGTCGCCGCGGAAAGAAAGCAGAATTGTGACTGTGTTTCTATTGTATCCAGGATCAACATTTGAAGAGCAACCAGGCGTTTTCCTGTTTCTTGAATCTGATCATGCGGTATCTACCGTTCAGTCTGTTTCCGTTTATGTAGACTACGATTTCATCTTCGTGCCACTTCTCAGTCTTGTAGCTTCCCTTATCCCATATCTCTACTGTTCCAGCGCCGTACTCGCCCTCAGGGATTACACCCTCGAAGGCTGCATATTCGAGCGGATGATCCTCGACTTCGACGGCGAGCCTTCTGACGCCCTTCTCGGCAGGTGGCTCCTTTGGCACAGCCCAGCTTTTAAGAACACCATCTCTTTCCAGCCTAAGGTCATAATGGAGGTGACTGGCGTCATGTTTCTGGATGACGTAGATATTTCCGCGATTCTCAGAAGGTTGAGGTTCTCCTTTGGGTTCGTCAGTCTTCTCGAAGTTCCGTTTCCGCTGATACACTTCAAGTGACATGATAGACTCTCTGTTCGATGAGTTTAATAAGTCGATTGCTTGCTGCCGCTGAAATATGTTATGATTGTTCAAAATACTACTAAACTTGGTTTGATCAGAGGCGGCATTCCCACCAGCCTTTAAGGAGTTACTCCCTAGATGCCTTGAAGAGAAGATACCAGCCTGTTATTAGAAGAGGCATTGCATCGACCCACATGACTAGAAACGCACCAAATGACCAACGTAATACCCAGACGATCACCATAGGAACGACTGGAATTACCCAGCACACTGTTACTAAATAGAGAAGATTTGCGAGCATTGTGACTGTTGAACTAGGCGGTTGAGACTCCCTTCTCTTTCCTTGCTTATTCGTCTGCATTACTAAGTCTTGCCTTTTCAATATGATTCAGCTAGAGCCGTCTCACTTAAGGACTCATAATATCCATAGATACTGCTTCTTATTCAGCTTAAGAAGCAGTGATATAGTTATCCAATATATGGTGCAAAGAAATATGTCAACTTGTCATTGGGGATGGTCAGAATATTTCACGATCTTTACATATTGATATTCCAGACAGGAACCCGTCCAAGCCTGTAACTCCTCAAGTAACTTTTATTTGACACGCCCGTTTATCATAGTTCATAATAACATCCTTTAACGGATGGAACGATGGAATCTTGTCAGATATAATAGGTCACGGAACGTGGTACGACAAAGTTGCCTTCGAGATATCCAAAAGAGAACAGGAACTCAGCAGAAGCCTCGACCTGATTAGGGTTGAAAGTGGAGTTGCAGCCTCTGGAATCCCTCACATCGGCAGTCTCAGCGAGGTTACGCGGAACTACGCTGTGTCCCTGGCTCTTAAAGAGCAAGGCTACAACTCTGAGTTCATCGTCTTCTCTGATAACAAAGACGGACTAAGAAGCGTCCCAAAGGGGCTTCCTACATCGTTGAGAAAGTTCTTAGGGTTTCCTGTTACAGAGGTTCCTGACCCCTTCGACTGTCATAGCAGCTATGGCGACCATATGGTTTATCTTCTCCTCGATGCATTGGACCATTGTGGCGTCAAACACACTTTCATGTCAGCCATTGAGGTGTACGGGAAAGGTCTGCTGAACGAGGAAATTAGAATTCTTCTAAAGAACGGTAGACAAGTGGGAGAGATAGTGAGGGAGGAAACGGGACAGGAAAAATACCTAGAAGCCCTACCATATTTCCCCATTTGCCACTCTTGCGGAAGAATATACACAACAAAAGCGTACAAGTTTCTCCCCGAAGAGGATAAAGTCTTGTATATCTGCGAAGGTATGGAGATCAAACATAAGTGGCTGGAAGGCTGTGGATACGAAGGCGAGGCAGACTATACTAAGGGAGAGGGGAAAATTAGCTGGAAAGCCGGGGAATTCGCAGCTAGGTGGCGCGCGTTTGGGATCCAATTCGAAGCCTATGGCAAAGACATAGCAGACTCAGTCGGTGTAAACGATAGAATTTCTCGCGAGATCCTTGGCTACGAGCCTCCGATGCACATCCAGTATGAGATGTTTCTAGATAAGAGTGGAAAGAAGATCTCAAAGTCTGTAGGCAACGTCTTCACGCCTCAAGTCTGGTTCAGGTATGGCTCGCCCCAGTCAATGGTTCTTCTCACATTGAAACGGTTCGCCGGAACTCGGCACATCTCAGTCTTTGACATTCCGCGTTACATGGACGAACTAGATGAACTAGAGGACATATACTTCGGAAGAAAACGGATCCGAGGTAAAAAAGAAACAGCGAAACTTGTAGGCTTATATAGATACTGCTGGTTCATGAAGCCACCTCGAGTCTCCGGTATTCATATTCCATACAACTTATTGGCTTACATGGCTAAAGTAGCTCCAGAAGCAATGGAAACAGAGTTCATCACAAAGAAGCTTCGGGACTACCAGTACATCAATGAGGTTATCCCACCCGGCGTGGGGAAGCGAATTGAATATGCTCTTAACTGGGTCCAAGATTTCAAGGAGGTGGTCAAGATAGAAACTAGACTGAGCCATGTAGAAAGAAATGCTGTTAGACAGTTGATTGATGCGCTTCAGACTATGGAAGATGCTGAGAAGATCCAGAGCACCGTCTTCGAGATTGCCAGGGTCAATGAGATAAAGCCGAAAGAGTTCTTTGAGACACTCTACTCAATACTGCTAGGAACGCCATCAGGGCCAAGGCTAGGTCCCTACATAATCGACATAGGGAGAGAGAACGCAATCGAAGCTTTCAGAAAGAGCCTAAGTATATCACATGAAAAATCCTGACTATTAAGGTTGGGTGACGCTTCATTGGATAGTGCTAAGGATTCAGTTCTAGAGGATGATTATTGCCGTTCTGTGAGTCTTCTTCAAGCCATCTCTGATCTTTTTGACTTCAATGCAACCTCCATGTTCCTTCCCAAAGGCATAGCGAAGATCGAGAGAGTCACGATAGAAGCCATTAGGATCGAGTTCCATGACAAGATAGACGAAGGGTTGCTTTCGCGAATAGCCAAAGAAGAAGGATTCGCCACCGAGAAAGGAAGCTTTCCGCTGCGGGTTGTTAAAAATGGGACAATCATCGTAAGGGTTGGCAGTGAATCGGATATTGGCGGTGGCTTCGACCTTTACCTTTACCTGTTTCCTGCCGAGATGCAGAAGATAAGCCTCTACACAAAGTTGGTTGCGGAACGCGAAGATATTCTGGATCGATCAACGGGTGAGATCAATCTTGGGAACTTGCATAAGTTTAACCTTAAGGTCGTAAAGATGGCTAACCGATACACTAAGGAGAGATATTGCTGAGAAAATTTGCCTTATTGGGTCTATACGGCGTGACACCTATACTACATTTACCCGCAAGGAGACATATCAGCCTTCCACAATTGTCATAAGTATAAGATAATTGTACCTGCGAGCCTTGAGAGCATCTTTGTCTCTCCCTTTGCAGTCATCCGGCAGACGCAAAGACGGTAACGATAAATACCACTTAAGCCGAAACAGATTAACATGATCAAGTTAGCCTTGTTTACAGTAACATACTGTGGTCTGTGGTATAAAGGGGAGGCCTTGTCTCTAACAGAACAGATCGTGAAGGCTCGAGACCTCGGCTTCGACGGTGTATCCATAGAAACGAAGAGGCCTGTTGCGCTCCCATGCGACCTGGATAGGAAAGCTAGAAAGGGAATCAAGCAACTTGCGGCCTCGCAAGATATTCCAGTATGCGCAGTCGAGACAATGTCGAATTTCTCGAGACCACTGATAGAAGATAGAGAGAACAATCTATGTATGGTTAGGGAGGCTATAGAACTTGCAGACGATTTGGGGGCCAAGATAGTCAAAGTCTTCGCAGCTTGGCCTGGAACCAGCAGACATGACAACCTCGGCACCTACGATTTTGGCCGTAGAATATTTGACTTCGAAGGGAACCTTGTGCCAGACATTCAACGGTGGAGATGGGCCGTTGAGGGAATCAGAGACGCAGCTGAATGGGCAGAGCAATGTGGTGTCGTTGTCGCGTTACAAAATCATCCTCCCGTTTTGCGTCCGGGTTATGAAGATGTTTTACAGATGGTTAGTGAAATTAATATGGATAACGTGAAACTATGCCTGGACGTCCCGCTTTTCACCAACCAAAGTGAAGAGTATATTCATGAGGCTGTGGAAGCTTGCAGGCACATAGGCATCGTTCATTCGCACTATGGGTCCCTCGGATTCGACGAGTCACCATCCGGAGACATCTTAATCAGAGACCGCAAACTCAAACCTGTAAACTATCCTGCATTCATAAGAGAGTTGAAAAGAATAGGCTTCGACGGCTTCATCGCGTCTGAGGAATGCAGCCCGGTTTTAGAGGATCATGAATATCAGGGCATCGAGGCCGTGGACAGGCACGTGAAAGCAGCATTGAGATACATGAGGGAGCTTGTTTCGACTGGCAAAGAGCCAAAAGCCATCAGGTACTTAGAATAAGGTGAATCCTAAGAAAAAGAAAGCATCTGGAACCAATTCCGGTTATAGGACGAGATACTCTTTAGCTAATCCAAGGGTTGACTCTACTTGGCTCTCTCTAAAGATACCTTCGCTGTTCTCATGAGTTTTTCACGGCTCTCTTGAGGAAGCGACCTCCAGATGAGTATCTGCTTCCTAAGATCGTCTATGAGGTAGTAGTTTGAGGAAACCCATACGCTGCGGTTGCCCGAAAGCATCTTCAGGTAGACTCCTAAGTTATAGAGTTCCTTTTCGCCCTTTGCCCTGAAGCATTGGATCATGACTCTTTGGTCTGTGTGTGTCTCGTAAGGAGCTAGGCTCATGGTACCTATCTCTAGTCTTAGTTCTTCGAAGTTTGGCGGGGAGACTGCACGGACTATGAATGAGGGTTTCGCTGCGCCAGCTCCAGTATAATACTCCCACAGATATTCAATCAGACCGTATGCCTCGTCTATTGAGGTTAATACTGCTGGAAGATCCATAGTCCATTCGTCGTGATGCGGCTTAGTAGGCGGCTTCCACTTCCTTTCCAGAGACGGCGTGATTAGCCTAGAGGCCACGAATGACGGATATAACGAAGAGGCTAGGGCTGACACCAACACAGCGACCAGTGCAATCACTACGAAGATTGAGGCATAGTTGAACACATGCCCAACTGGTACGATATTCAGCGCTATCAGAAGAGCGTTGAACCCAAGGCCAGACAAGTAACCTATCGTTGTACCTATGACAGCGTAGGTGACTGATTCCACAAGGAAGAGGACACTTGCGCCGAGTGGTGAGAGACCAACCGAACTGAAGACAAAGATGTCCTTGGTTCTTTCCTTTACGTTCCCAAGTATTGTGGTGGCGACATTGAGGGCGCCGATTATCAGTATTGCAGGCACGAGTTCCCAACCTAATGCTTGGAACCAACGAATTCTCGAAACCCTATACACGTCTCCACCCCACGACATGAAAACCTTTCCGTCGAAGAACGCAGACAACTCTTGAGCATAACTGACCAGCTTTTCCCGCGTTATTCCCTTATCGAACTTCACAACGATCTCGCCCACGTATCCTCCAAGGTCCATTGCCAACTCGAATGGGATTATCATAGTCTGGTTCGGCGGGGTTGGAATGACTGGGATCCCAGTTTGTATAAGGGGCAATGTGCCAGCTGGGCTTAGGAGGTTGTTGAACCTAGCGTCCACAGGCGTTCCATAGTCCCAGGAAGACCTTAGTTCGGAAGGTGTATCTAGGTCTGGCAATAGTAACGTCGTGTCGAAGATACCCGCAATCGTCAGGTTAAGACCGAAAGCCTTTATGGTTTTCCCTATAGCCATTTCAGGACGCGGCTCCTCCCCACGTTGTGCTGGGTATAAGTGGTCTGCAGCTATAGTGGGTAAAAGGCACGACTGATAGATTTCCTTGCTTGAGAAACCGAATCCCGTTGTAGCATCTCTAAAAGTGAGGTTGAACTCATCGACAGTTATGCCGAGAGCTGAAAATATTATCTCGCTTCCATACGGGGTTGATAAGTTCTCGTAGACGTAGGGTGACCTATGTGGATGTGAAGGCGGGTAATACCAGGCTCTTGGTAGCACATATCCCTCGTCCCCGACCATACTCTTTATAGTTTGTACAAGGGTGGGATCCAGAGCTCCCGTTGGGGGAGATCCCCAGCCTTCTTTTATGAGAATACCATCATAATATCCAGGAGCCCGATATCCCTGTTCTCCACCGAGGACAAGTTCTTCAAAGGTATAGTAAGAGACTGATGTGAAGGATGTCAGTGCTACCGTCGTTACTATGATTGTCATGAGCGTCAACACCGTTCGGAACCGTCTCTTCCTCATATTCTCAAGTCCGACAGAAACTGAAGTTGAGACAACATCCACCCAGCTTAACTCGGACCTATGAATCCCCAGAATCTCCAATTCAAAAGTCTTTCTAACCTGTTCCCCGAGTCTAGTGAGGAGGAGAATCGCGATTAAGAACACTATGAAGATTAGAGCCCCGAGAAGACCCATGAATGAGTTACTCATCAAGGTTATGGCTGGATGTATAAATGAGAAAATGCCCAAAATGGTGCCGCCAGCAACTATCATAGAGAATATCCTTGCCCTTTCCTCAGTGTGAATGAGCAGTCTTTCCCAGAAGAAGGCTGAAAGTATCGTGAGCGCAAAGATCATAAGCGCCGAGGTTGAGGCATCATTGATTAGAGGCATGACCTCTGTTGCGTAGGCTCTGAAAGCTAGCGCCCAAGCCGTCAAAGATTCAGCATAGGCTTCGCCCCAAGCCTTTTGGGAGATAGCGTCTTCGACTTTGGCCAGGTGACTCTCAGCCATTTGGATCTTTTTTTCGGTGCTTGCGCTCCCTGCGAAGCGACTGCTCATCATGCTGTATCTGCTCTTGGATAGACGGATCATGTCTACTGCTGCCCTATATGCTGTAAAGGTTATTGTCAGAGGCTTGTCAGCTATCATGCCGGTTCCCTCTGGATAGTCTTCGGTTGAGTTGGTTAACACCATCGTTGGCCATAGAGCTCCCATCACACCCACTCCTAGGACAAATCTAGTATTTGGTGGCGTGAAGACCAAGGCAACGGGATCCCAACCATTGTAGTAAGCTCCGTAGCCTACTAGAAACATGCTCTTAGAGGAGAAGTCGATTATGCCAACAGCGCCAACCCCAAAGTAAAAGAATCCTGCCCTAGTCGTCGTTTCTTGCCAGTATCCTGAGAACCGAGGATCAAGAATCCTCGAGGGTCTAATTGTCCTAGGGTCAATCACATCGAAGAGGGTTACAGGGACACAGGGGGTAATAGTCGTCGTCACCTCTTCGGGATGCCTTAATGGAGCAGCAATTGGTGAAGTCTGGTGAGCACCTTGTATTCCTAGGTCCAGAGCGTACTCAATTGTGCCATCGAACTCGTTTATCACCCACCCATACGTGAACCATTCGAAAAGCATTCCCGTTGCTGTGAGCATAACTTCCACCGCCGTTCCCCCAGTAGCCGCCGGGGCTATTCCATGAACCTCATACTTCGCATTCTCATCGGCTATCGTTATCACCCTTTGGAAGGGGAGAGCTAAACCGATGGAGACTTCAACAAGCGCGCCCGGCATAGGTTTATACCACCCAGAGGAAACGTTGAAAGCCACAACTTTCCCTTTTAGGGTGATAAATCCGGGCCAACTTCTCTGGGGGTTAATCATGTCAATTCTTGTAGGAGCAACATCAGCCCATCTTATTTGCCAGTTCTCCTCAGTTGAGAGCCGATAGGCTAGGTAGGCGATAACCATGAATTGAGGCTTAATCTTTCTAAAGTCTATCTCCCCAAAGTCGTTTTTTGGCGTCCCACGATACTGTCTGTACGTGTTCCGTGTGGACAATCCTAGACCTATGCATCCAGCGATTGTTGCCGGTTCCGAATCCAGCATATACGGATATGCCTCTGTTCCATACCATAAAGTTGTACTGGCATACTGGTAATTGTGAATGGTTCCCTCCGTGAAGTTCCATGGAAACAGCTGCCGCCCAAACTCCTCTTGCATAACTTTTCGGAAAGGATTGACTATATCTTGTTCTCGGAGAAACCTTTCGATAATGTTGCCTATCTCTGCAAAGCGCAGATTAAGGGTGCCATCTGAAGGTTTAGCACCATAGAAGTTGTAGTGCCCAGAAACCAGGAACTGCAGCCCATCTCCCTCACTATCGATTCCCCAAAGACTTAACATTATCCAGAGCCTCTGATCTCCATTCAGGACTTCAGGTCTGAAATAGTACTCCTCAACAAACTCTCTTGCGCCAGCAAGTGCTTCCCAGTGACCGGAAAGGGCTACCAGCCAAACAGTTTTTGAAGGCGGGTGTTCGCTGAAGAACTTGGCAAGTTCAAGTAGTATTGAAGGTGCTATTGCCTCATGTGCTGCGTATGACATGTTGGGAAATGGGGACCACGCATCGTAGTGTGCGGAGATCACTATGACATCATTAACAAGCCTAGAATCTGCCCCGGTAAATTTGGCTATTATGTTCTCAGCTCTAATCGCTCGGTAGAACATCCTTGAGACTATTTGAACTTCGTTAGCTTTCTTAAGGAGTTCTCCGTCCTCCCTGCTGACATATAGACGTGTGAAATGAACCGGGGTGGTCAGGAACTTGCTCATGCATTGAAGGTATATTGTGTCTTCAGGTTCGATGAATATGACGGCTTTGGCCCCTAGCTTGGCGGCGTTTAGCCAATTGGCCTTGGTGTTGAAGTCCATAAGGACTATTGAACCCTCAACATCGTATCCATCGAAATCTTCTAGGTTTCCTTCCCCCACATAGATTAAACTACCAATCACTCCATCCGGAGGTGTTGGACACGTCTGAATGTCATTCGGCCAAGCTGTATATGCTTTCACTTCCCGAATGAGGTTGCTTGGCGAAGTAATTCTAAGTCGGGTCTCATATTCTAAAGGAACTGTTATGTTGTATTCCTGAACATCAAGCTCGAACCCAAACTGGTATCTCTCGCCATATTTTCTGAATTCTGTCTTGATGTATTCTTTAGCAGCATAATATCCGGGATAGCCGGTCACCCTCGAGCCGTGACTTGAAAATTGGGCTACGTGTTCACTCACTCTTGCATAGTCCACGGCTGTCTCCCAGTCTATCACCGCAGGCGAAATTCCCACAGCAGCATGAGAATTGGACACAAGCGTAAAGGGAAGAACTGAGAGTGAAAGTAGAAAGGTAAGAAAGATGGAAAGTATCTTCACCCGCTTGAACCACTCTACTGGTTTCCCCATGTGCGCATCACTAATTCATTGATAAGATATAAAAATAGATTCGCCTAATAATATTTTTCTAGCAATAGAGAACTTAAGAGATGTGAAGGCACATGACTGAAGCCTCCCAGATGAAAGTGGAATTCAAGTCTGGACTCACTTGGA